>JADFGI010000227.1 GCA_022567815.1 Nitrospinota bacterium | reverse complement strand
GATATGCCATTTCTTACACTCCACCTTTTCATCTAAAGATAAAGTGTTGCATCGATCAGTTGAGCTGACAGCCGTTTGCCGCCTCAGTGCCTGTTCGGGCCTTTCCACAAAATCTATTGAGAATCCGGCGGTGGTTTTAAAAACCGTTTGATGGTTTTCCATTCCGACTGCGTGGATGCTTCCGCAGAAGATTCCATCGAGCGGTAAAGCAGGATCATGCGGTTTCCCAGTGAAGTGAGTTGGGCGCCCCCGCCGCCTTTTCCTCCGGTGGAGCTGATGACAAGGGGTTTCTTGAAACAATGGTTCATCGTATCCACCATGTCCCACGCCCGCCGGTAGCTGAGCTTGATTTCCCTTGCCGCCTGCGAGATCGAGCCCTGCCGCTGAATGGCTTCCAGTAAATCGATTTTTCCCGGTCCCAGGGCGATGGAATCCCCCGCCATGATTCTGATTCTGGGTTTGCACCGGAATGGTTTATTTTTGCTTGAGGTCATTTCCACTCACCTGGAGATGGATCAATTGCGTATGGAGATCCGGACGATCCCCACCACATTGGGAACGGGCCAGGCGATGGAATTGCCGTTGGTGTTTTCGACCGCGGTCGAGTAGCTACCGATGAATTCAAATTCCTCCTTGCCTGTATTGACATAAAGTTGAGCGTCTTTACCGCCCTCCACATACATGGCTCTTTTGAGATCGATGGGAAGGTTTAAAAGGATATTGATGAAGTCGTGAGTGGTGTAGGGCGATCGGACATGAATGAACAACATCCGTCCTTTGGAGTCCATACCAATCCCCGCAGTGCTCCATTTTTTTTCCTGCTGGACCCAAACGTTTTTTCCTTTACAGGAAACCATGCGGATGCTTTGGATCAATGATCGGTATTGGTTTCGCACTTTCTCGAAATCTTCACAATCGCGGTCGAATATTTTGGCCATCGGCAGGGTTTTGTCCTTGGGATCAAAAGCCAGAAAGGTACGGTCCTTGGAAACCCAGGTACTGTTGGTGTGCTCAGCGGTCTTCATATAGGAGACGCTGGTCAAATTATCTTTTTGATACATGCTGGCGTTGATCCCTGCCACGAGGCCATGTTCAATGACCCAATCCTTGACGGATTTTCGCTGATTCCGGGTTTGGGCGGAAGCATTCAAAAGGCGAAACTCGAAATGCTTGAGATCGATGCGCAGAACTCTAACCACGGAGTCGCCAATTGGCGATTTATGCACGGGGACAAAACTGCCCAATTCCAAACCCGGTTCAAGTGTTTCCCAAAGGTTCCTGGGGAGATCTTTTGAGCTACTCTCCAGGCTAGAGGGAATAGAAAAAACGATGCAGGCAGAAAGTGCCAGGCTCAATAGAAAATTACATCGAATCAAAATAAAATTCCTTAAAGTTGAATGAACCGCTAATAGCTTAGTTCCCATCGAACTTTGTTCATAGATTAAAAAAAATAAATTATTTAATCAAGGTAATGGATCATTGCCGCATTTCCGGGAAAAGATGAAGCCTCATTTCAGCCCCCAAGAAAAATTCCGAATTCCAATTTAATTCAAATAGCAGGGGAATACACAGCCGATAAATTTTTTGGAAGCCATTGTTTTATTTGCGGTCGCAGGGCTATTTTTTTTATCCTCGGATTGATTTTGATTTGTTTTTGGTTCATAATGACCTGCCGGTGGGTTCCAAATAAATTTTTCAGATGGTTAAACATCTATTTGTAATATTTCAGTTTTCTGACTTATAAAGAACGTTTTTAATTTTTGGAAAGAAGCGGTTTATTTAACAATAAGGAGATTTTATGAAAACATTGACAACATTGATGATTTTGGTATTTGCCCTGTATTTTTCAGGGTGCGCCACGACGCAATCCGGTAGCAAAGCCTCGAGCAGTAGCGGAGGCATTAGTGGCTCAGCTCCTGCAAGTAGCGCATCAAAAGGCGTTAAAATGTTGACTAAAAAGGATTATGATCGAATGGGCGTTAAGGAAATGGGCGCCAGATAACCCGGTTTTGTGATTTACCAGAACGAACGCGAAAAAATTTTTGCCAAGCCGATATTTTCCCGTCACAGGCGTCATTTAAAATTCCATCCCTATTTGGGATGGAATTTTTTTTGCCGACGGGTAAAATGAACATCTCGTTTTACTTTTAACCCCTATTAAATTCCAGAATCCCATGCAGGAAAACGTTTTGTCCTCTGGACCCGTGGTTACGGAGGACAATTTACTCAATCTATACCATCTGAACGAGCTTTACGGCAATGTTGCGCTCAGAGTCTCCAGAAAATTGAAAGAGACTCATCAGTTCGATATTCCCATTACGTCGGGGATATGGGGTGGAACCTACCTCATTGCCGAGAAGGACGGTAAATCGAGAAGAAGAATCTGGCGTTTGTATTGCCTGGTCAACCTTCCCCAAAACAGTCCGCTGGACAAGCATGAAAACCTGGAGCGTTTGATCGGTTGTTACTGCGACGAGTTCATCAATGCTTTTAAACCTTATCAAATGGACCTGAAACTTGAAATGTGGGGCGGGCGACTGCCCTATAGCAACAGCAGTAAGCCCAGTATCACCATGCACATGACCGATTCCAGGGAGCGTATCCGCTGGCTTCGCACTTTTTTCGTATGGAATCATGTTCCCTGGGAAGAATCGGTGATTCATGATGTGGGGCGCATCCTGAAGGAATACAAAGAATTTTTTGACCTCGACAAAGGCCCGGTCGACAAAGACCCGAAGGATCTTAAATTTCTATTGCAGGATATTATTATTATTTACCGGACCATTGAAGGAGCTTGCTCAAAGGAATTCCAGGAACATGCCGAACCCATTATGCAGAAATTAATGGGTCATTTTATGGGAGGCCTGTTCGACCCAAAGCTTATTCGGGAACTTTATCTCATGGTTTTTGATAGTGCCCTGATCTATGGATATGAGGATGCGCTGGAAGGTCCGTTCGCCAAAGCGGGCCTGGATATCCGAAAAATGGAAAACTGGCCGGTGGAAAAAATCAATTGGGTTCCTGAGGAGCTTAAAGAAAAACTCATTCCGCCCATCCAGAAAATATTTGCCGGCTTTAAAATGAACTTGGCGGAAAAGAAACCGGCTTCGCCTGAAGCGGGGATTTGAAATCTACAACATCAAAAAGGTAAATCCTCCTGAAGAGAAATCAACTCGGCCAGACTGGAAAGGACCAAGTCCGCACCAGAAAAGTCAATGTTCTGGTTAAGCCGGTTCTTGATAATAAGGCAGGGCATCCCGGCCCCAGTTGCCGCATTCAACCCTTTCAAGGCATCCTCCATCACGAGGCAGGCTTCCGGGGGATGTTGCAGAGCTTCCGCCGCTTTCAGAAAAATGTCCGGATGAGGTTTTTCCCTGGGCGCGGACTCTTTGCCCAATATGACAGGAAAGTTAGAAAGCGCGCCGGAATTTTTCAGAATGGATCGAATGTCTTTCGTCCAGGAACCGGATGCGATGGCGAGTCTGTGAGTGGAAGCCAGGGATTTCGCCAGCGACAGGGCTTCGGGAAATAATTTAATGTCTCCACTTTCACAAAAGCGGGAATACACTTCAAATTTTTGCTGGCGCATTTCCAATGGGTCCACACCCAGGTTCAAGTTGTGCCTTTCAATCTCCCCGGCAATCCCTTTGCCTTTGGACGTCCATTCCACCCAATACTCTTCCTGGTCCAAGGTATGGCCATATTGCTCGAACACCTCGTTGTAAGCCCGGTAGTGGAAAGGCTCCGAATCGGCGAGCAAGCCGTCAAAATCGAAAACAACACATGGGCAACGTTCCAAAAGAGAGCAGAGTTTATCTAACTTGTCTGGGTCGGGGGGTGTGGACATGGAAAGCTAAAAATCTTTCTTCTATCGAAAGGAAATTGAGAGGTCTTCTATAAATGTTTATTGCAAAACCTTGCCAAAGCGATCGGAACGAACCCAACTGTCGAGGGTGTTCCAGGACCAATAGATTATCAGGGCTTTGCCCTTCACTTTTTTGAAATCCAAAAATCCCCAATACCGGCTGTCCTGACTGTTTTCCCGGTTGTCGCCCATCACAAACAAGTGGCCTTCGGGAACCCGCACCGGGCCAAAATCATCGCGGGGAACCAAGGGGTCCATTCCTGGCAGTTCCTTGTGATAGGCATGTGGGTCCTCATAGGGTTTTTCGTTTATAAATAATTTTTGGCTTTTAACCTGAAGAAGGTCTCCCGGTAAACCGATCACCCGTTTTATAAAATCCCGCCGTTCGTCTTTAGGAAATTTAAAGACGATGATGTCGCCCCGTTCCGGCAACTCGGGAAACAATATGATATCGGGGAACAGTTTCAGGTTGATGAAAGGAATCTCGTTGGGGATATGGATCCCATAAGCGAATTTGGAAACCAGAATATGATCTCCGATCAAAAGGGTGGACTCCATCGACCCCGAGGGAATTTTGAACGCCTGAATCACAAAGGTTCGGATGAACAGGGCCAGCATCAGCGCAATTAAAATGGCCTCGGCATATTCCCTGAATACACTTTTATTTTTTTTCCGCACCCCTGTATCTGAAGCAGGATTGATTGTCTTATTTCCCATCGGTCCTCAGCACCGCCAGAAACGCTTCTTGAGGAATTTCCACTTTTCCAATCAGCTTCATTTTCTTTTTACCTTCTTTTTGTTTCTCTAGTAGTTTTCTTTTCCGGGTGATGTCGCCGCCATAACATTTGGCCAACACATTTTTCCTCAACGCTTTGATAGTTTGCCGGGCGATGACCTTGCTTCCCACCGCCGCCTGAATCGCGACTTCATACATTTGCCGGGGAATTTGTTCCTTCAGCTTTTTTACCAGGTTGCGGCCTTGATTGTAGACCTTGTCCTTGTGCACGATCATGGAGAGGGCGTCCACCACCTCGCCGTTGAGCAGAACGTCCAACTTTACCAGATTTGAAGCTCTGAAATCTTTAAATTCGTAATCAAACGAAGCATACCCTTTAGTCGAGGATTTTAACTTATCATAAAAATCCAGTACGATTTCATTGAAAGGCAAATCATATTGCAAAAGCACCGTGCTCGGAGTGAGGTACTCCATTTTTATCTGATGCCCCCTGCGGTCGCGGGTCAGGGCCATGATGGTGCCGATAAATTCTTCCGGGGAAATGATGGTGCCGACGACGTAAGGTTCTTCCAGGTGGTCGATATTTTTTATTTCGTTTAACTTTGCGGGATTGTCTATTTGAACCACTTGGCCGTCGGTGGTGAAAATATTGTAAACGACAGTGGGCGCTGTGGTCAAAAGATCTACATTATATTCTCTCGTCAAGCGTTCGCGGATAATCTCCATGTGCAAAAGCCCTAAAAATCCGCAACGAAAACCAAAACCCAGCGCGGTAGAAGTTTCGGCTTCATA
>JADFGI010000226.1 GCA_022567815.1 Nitrospinota bacterium | reverse complement strand
AAGCCCTGTGGGAACCTTACCGCATCGTGAAAATTTAACCCCGTTACACGGGGAGGATATCCCTGCTACGCAGGAGGGCTGACGCTCGCTATGCTCACGAGCCCTGAAAAAAAATATCATGATAGAAAATTCAGAGCTATGTAGAATTTCGTCAGCCGTATATCCATAGCACGTTAATATTGGGTCCAGCGTTACGCTGGCGCCCTCCGCGGAGGAGCTGGCCCACAAGCTGGTCGAACGGAAAAATTAAAAATGTCAATTTCAATCGAGTTCACAAATTTGTCCCAAGTGGAAACTTTCCAAACCAACTTGTCTGAGGCGATGCAAGAGGTATTTGCTGAAACGGCGGAGGCCATCATCTTTTCCGCAACGGAAGCCGCCAGGGAACAGGTCCGCTCGGAGTCGCGAAAACCGAACAGCCCCACAGGTCGTTATCTGCAATCGATTCATTCCGAGTCGGTCAAAACACAATTTCAGGTTATCGGTCATGTTGCCAGCAATCATCCGCAGGCTGAGGTTCTTGAGTTTGGCAGTCGTCCGCATGTCATTGAGGCGAAGGATAAGAAAACCCTGTTTTGGCCGGGGGCCTCATTTCCGGTGAAGAAAGTGAATCACCCAGGGACCCCTGCCTTTCGGGTTCTGGCAAGCGCAGTCGAAGAAGCGTTGCAAAATGCCGAGAGAATAGTCCATCAAAAATTAATTGATAAGTTTGGATAGAACCTCTCCTGCGCGGAGGGCGCTCGCTCCCGCGAGGGGGAGTTTGCTCACGCCGGAAAACATTCTTGCCGACAGTAGAGATTTTTAACCAATATATAAAAGTGAGTTCTTTCAGTGACTGATTACACCTCTTTAGCCAACGCTATAAAAACCACGTTGTCAGCCGATTCCTGGCTGGGCAATTCCGCCAATGTGAAAACCATGGAGATTCACCGGCGCGGGTTTTCCCTTCAGGATCCAAAAGACGGGCAATTCTTTTCCCAGGCGGACCTTCCAGCTATCGCCATAATTCCCAATTCCGGTCCCAAACAGCAGAGGCTGGCGACGACCAATGAGATTCGCGAAACGGTATTTTGCGAAATCGCGGCGGTTTCACGCGACCGGGGATTGCAAACCGGAATGACAGTCCACCAGAGTCTCATTCAAAATATCGAACGGGTTTTGGAAAAACAAAAAAGCTCTCTCAATGACTTAGGGCTTGATGCCTTTGTGCAACAGGTTTCCACCACCGAAAACCAGGTGAAGAAGGGGGAGTTTTATTACTTCATCTCCACCACCAGGGCACAGATAGAATTGACCGCAATTTTCTAGCCACTTTGGCGAATTATCAATTGAGGTAAATTGTATGACCACAAAAAGAATCACTACCGGTTGGCGCGGGTTTTCCCTTTCCAGGGAAAGTTCCTTTGGGTCGCCCGCGACGGTCGATACCGCCTTCAACTTTGAAGGTCCACCGACAGATATAGAAATCAACTCGGCGCAAACCGATGAAAACGAGATCACTGGACTGAACGAACCGGGGTCTCATGAGGTCCTCAACTGGAAACTGGATGGCCTGCACCGCCAGCGGACCACGCCGCACAATCTGGCCTATTTCCTGTCAGCCGTCATGGGCAAGGTGACGACCCAAACCCCGGATGCGGGTAACGACCCCACCGTTCGCCGTCATTGGATAGAACGGGAAATCGGCAATGTCGCGTTGCCCAGCATGACGCTGGTTGAGTTCGACGGCATTGCGCAAAAACGGTTCCCTGGAATTTTTGCCAAATCCGTTAAGGTTTCAGGGAATCGGAACGACTTCCTGAAAATGGAATCTCAATTTCGCGGCATGGGCAAGGAAGAAGCCAGCGCGATTGCCAAACCGGGCGTGGTCGCCGAATCCTATCTAAGGTACGGAGATGTGCAGTTCACTCGCGGCGGTTCCCTGAGCGGGTCCGTTGCGGGCGGCGACCTGGCCGTTGGCGGATCGCCTGTGTCGTTCAAGGCTGATCTCAGAAGTTTTGCCTGGACAGTCGATAATCAGGCCATTGCGGTTTACGAGATGGGTGACAACTCCGGCTATGTCAGCCGCGCGGAACGCGGAGACAGGTTCTCGCACGATCTGACCGCCGTGTTTGAGATGCAGGATGATACCCACAAGACCGGGCTCATCAATGGCACGGAATACGTCCTCAATATTCCCATTGTCGGCGCCGTGATTCCCGGCGGGAGCGGAGCTTTCAATTTTTCCGCAGATTTCATTTTTCCGAAGGTTGTGTACCGGGAAGCAAAAAAATCCCGCGATGGTCAGGAAGTGATCGTCAACGCCGAATTTCAGGTTCTTGAGGATCCCACCTATGGCTCGGCAATCGTCAAGATCATTAACGAACAAGTCGGCTACCTGACGTAGCGTTCAAATGATGAGTTAGGAATTTAAACAAGAGGATCCAACGATTTTGATTTGTGGCTATTTCCCGACAGGAGGTGTTATGCCCATTTGTGCCAATCCAAAAACACGAAGAGTGAAGGTTGCCGTGGGTCAAAACCGGGTCATCCTCGTGCTTCGCAATTATACCGCCGCTGAATATATCCGGTTTATGAACGACCGGTATGAGTTCAAACGCAAGGGAATGATTGAGGATCATTCCATGCAGTCCAGGTTGCGTTTTGTGGATGATCTGCTAGTGGGACTTGAGGCGGAATCTGCCGAGGGAAACCCGGACACCGTCACTTACGTTCACCCGATAACCGGAGCGGAGGAAACCCTCACCCCGCAGGTTGAAAACTGGAAGCGCTACGTCAACCCCTCCTGGAAAATCGCCGCCGCCGTGGAACTCGAAGTGGAAAGCGTCGCCGTCGAAAACTCTGCCTTAAAAAACTGATCGACTACCTCCGGGACGACGTGCCGGGGCTGGAGGTAGAGTACGAGAAATTCCTGGGCCGGGTCGGGGAGGAAACCCGTGACCCGCAATGGAACATCCAAAACCACCCGGCACGCCCAATCTTCGACCGGTTTCCTCCCCTGTTCGGCCAATGGGTAGCATGGCTGGAGGAATTGCTGTGGCTCCATCAGGCTGGATATCCTCTCGAAAATAATGGTCTCTCCCTCCTTGAATGGAAGGGCCTTGCAGTTTTAAAACAATGGAACGATAGAAAACCGCAGACAGCCAGCGTGACGCTGGACCCGAATGGCAAATATTTTCTTTACTAACCAAGGTTCTTCGGGGCTTGCGAGCCAAGCGTTAGCCCCGCATCTCCTCCCCGCGTTGCGGAGTGGGGTATAAAACCCACTTGTGGGAATCAATAAATAAATAAGGTGACAAGCAAATGGCTATCGGTTTGTATTTTCCTACCAAGTCGGGGGCGACAACCTCGTGGGTTCCTTTAAAGCAACCGGTGTTCCCGGCGGTGGAGCCGGTTGATTACCCGGAACAGTTGACCGGCGAAACGGCGGGGGGAACGCTTTACGTGCAGGACAAGGGCACGAAACGGGAAACGTTTCAATTGCAATTTGTCCGTTTGGGCACCACCGATCGTAACAACGCCCTCACTTTTTTCAACACGGTAAAAAAATCTTTCAACACTTTTGAATACGAAGACCGAAACGCGGTTCTGCATACCGTCCGCTGGATCAACGATTTCGATTTCCAGTTCGTGATCGAAGGGCGCTATTCGGGATCCATTGATTTGAGAAAGGAAACGCCATGATCGACTGGGAAAAATGCAGTCCGCAGGATTTTGAAATTGAGGTGCAGGGTGATGAGGTCAACCAAGCGGGAACGTCGTTGATCTTCCCGGTCAAGGTGTATCACAAAAACGGGGAGCTTGCTTTTTCCCACGGGGTCCCCATCCGCGCCGATTTCTACCGTCAGCTAAAGCAGAGGGAAGGCTGGCAGGAAGACCTGATGGTCATTATCTGTAAAAGGGTTCGTGATGAATTGAACGAGCGTTTAAAAAAGCAGGAAGTTTCCATCGAGGACAAAGTTGATTTTTTTAAAATGGAAAGACAACCCCTGTAGCGGAGCTCAGCCCCGCACTTCCTTATAAACCCTAACAGGTTGGTCGGCCCGAGCATAGCTCGGACACTTCCTTATAAACCCTAACAGGTTGGTCGAATGCGCACTGATTTAACAGCAAATTTTGAAGCGGAGAAGGATAAAAAGGCCAACGCGCCGGTCACGCTGATGCAAATCGATTGGCCTGCCATTGGCGCTTTGCCTGCCCTGACCCTCCGCCTGACCGACCGTGGTTCCGATACGGATAATAAAAAACTGACCATCAACGGAACCGACTGGCACGCGGTGATCCAAGACACTGGGAACCTGGACCGCCTGGTGGACGCGGGAAACTTTTCCGCCAACTCGGTGGCCGATCTCAACGTTTCGATCACCAATCTGCCGACGGCGTTGTTCAGTCCGCAAAAACCGTTCAGCCACGTTTTCAAGGACCGCCCGCCGGAATCGGCCACGGTCACTGTGTCGCAGTGGTTTGACGGCTTGCTGGAGTCGGACATCGCCCCGTTGTTCGTCGCCCGCATGGAAGACCCGATTGTGTTTGACGAATTGACCTGCTCATTCGACCTGGTGGACATTGCCGGGTCCAGGGGAAGTGTGACCGTGGGCAACCTGATAAATTCCACCGACTACCCGAACGCGCCGCAATCGTCCATTGGCCGGATGAAACCCATTATTATTGGACAGGTTGAAAAGGCCCCATCGATTTTAGTAAAGCAAGCGGTAGAGACAAAAGTAACGTCCGTGGCCGCGCCGGGGGATGCAACCCTGACTGTTGCCGATACAGCGCTTTTTGCCGCGTCCGGCACGTTGAAACTCAACGACGATGAAGTGGCGTACACCGGAAAGACGGCCACCACCTTCACCGGATGCACGGGCATCAACGAATTCCATTACGCCGACGATATCGTCCTGGAAAAAATCACCGATCACCGTTATCTGTTCAACGATCCGGCCTATGCCATCAAGCAGATCAGCAACGTCAAGGTGGACGGGCAACCGGCCAACGCCGGGGACTACTCTCTCGATCTGGCAAACGCGGAAGTGGTGTTCAACAAGAAACCGGAAAAAGCCGATTCCCTGGACACACGGTTTTTGCAGGCGCAATTCGACGCAATCGGCGTGGGAAACACAGCGACCGATCCGTTGAACGCCGCGAATCCGGCCACTAAAACAGAGTACGCGCATATCAATCAGGCGGCGAGTGTCCTTTCCCTCAAACAAACCGATGTGCTCCCTGCTATTGGCGTGATCGGCAAGGTCAAATTGCGGGTCGAGCATTTTGTGGAAGAAAAACTTCCCAACGACAGCCTGACGGTGGACGTGGTTGGCGTCGGCCAGGTCGGAACGTTGTCACCGCCAGCGACGGCGGACGCCATCGGCAGTCAGGGCAATGTGGACATTACCCAT
>JADFGI010000225.1 GCA_022567815.1 Nitrospinota bacterium | reverse complement strand
CTAAAGCCCAAACGGATGTAAAAAAACACACCGGTAAAAATATAAAAGTTATCGGCCTGGCTCCAGGATTCCATGTGAAAGCGCTGGTTTGTGATGATGTCGTTGAAAACAGGGAAGTGTTGTCGAAATTCCTGTCAATCGTTGGCATTGAAATAATTGTGGCGGAAACCGGGGAACAAGCCATTGAAATAGTTCGCAAGAAACTCCCGGACATCATTTTTATGGACATTCGCATGCCCGGCATGGGCGGAGTCGAAGCCAGCGAACAGATCATAAAAGAATTCGGCAGGGATCATGTAAAAATAATTTTGCATTCCGCTTCGGTTTTGGAACATGAACGGAAAAAATATACCAAAATCGGCTGTCACGGCTTTATTTTAAAACCCTTCCGCAAGCAGACCATCCTCGACTGTGTTCAGGAAGCCCTTTCCATCGAATACGAATATGAAAATGTAGTAGAAGAGACGGTTGAAGATCAATCGGCCACCGCTCCGGATTTCTCAAAATTTAATCTTCCGGGTGAAATCATCTCCAGGTTAAAAGCGGGCGCGGAACTGTGCAACATCACGCAATTGGAAAAAACGCTGGCGGAGATCTGTCAATTAGAGGGAAGCGGAAAGGATCTGGAACCGCATCTGAAAGAGTATGTCATTAAATACGATATGGATGGAATCATGAACATTTTGGAACAGGTGACTTGTGAGTAACGAAACCTTCGACCTCAAGGGCATGAAAATCCTCATTGTGGACGACACCCCACACAATATTGATGTTCTACGAAAAACGCTGGAACCGGAGCAATATGAAATCGCCATCGCGCTCAGTGGGGAAGCGGCGTTGAAAGTCGCGCCCAAATTTTTACCGGACCTCGTTCTCCTGGACATCCGCATGCCGGGTATCGACGGATACGAAACCTGCCGGAAACTAAAAGAAAATGAATCCACCGGGAAAGCGCCGGTAATTTTTATTTCGGCAAACAACGATACCAAGGATATTTTGAAAGGATTCCGCGTGGGAGGCGTGGATTACATCACAAAACCCTTCCAGGCTGAGGAGGTGATGGCCAGGGTCCGCATCCATCTTCAGTTGCAACTCTTGATAAAAGAACATGAGGCCGCACGGGCAAAAATGAAACAGACGGCGATGGAACTGCTCACCAAAAACAATCGATTGCAAGAGGCCATGCAACAGCTGAAATCCGCTCAAAAAAAACTGGTCCAATCGGAAAAGCTGGCTGGTATCGGACGTTTGGCCGAAGGCATGTGCCACGAAATCCTCAATCCGCTCAACGTCATTTTCGGGATCACCCAGGCGATGGAAATGGAGCGGTCCGAGGATGAAGACATCCTGAAAGATTTGGCTTCCATTACGGAGGAAATAAAAAGAATCGAAACCATCACCAACAAGCTGATCGATTTTTCCGCCAAAGGAGAAATCCAGCTCGAATCCGTGAATATCAACGATGTGATTCAAAAGGTCATGGAAAATCTCAAAAACGAGGGGCAACTTGACAAGGTCGAAGTCAATCAGGATTTAGCCCCCGACTTGCCCAACTCTTTGCTGGACTCCGGACTGATGGAGCAGGTGTTCATCAATCTCGCCTCCAACGCCAAACACGCTATGGATGACTACGGAACGCTGACCGTTTCCACGGAATTCCTTGCCAAAGAAAACAACGCGAAAAGCGCTGACTGCTCAATTTCTCCCATTCCCAATGACGGAGGGCTCTTGAGAGTCAAGTTTTCAGATACTGGAAAAGGTATCCCAAAAGAACATATGGGGAAAATTTTCGATCCCTTTTTCTCAACGGATCCAGACATGACCGGATTGGGGTTGTCAGTCAGCTACTCGGTGGTCGAAAAACATGGAGGCACCATCACTGCGGACAGCAATGGAGAAAAAGGCGCTACCTTTATTATTGATCTGCCTGTGGTCCACAGAAACTCCGGGGCTTGAGGCCGAGGTTCCCAACCACCCCGTCATACCCTGCGGAACCTCCTCTTCGTTTTTTCTCACCCCTGTTCTGACAATAGTTTCATTTGCGAAGGGCCGAACCTTCCGGCTGAAAATCATATTTACTATAAAATGTCCTCAGATACCTTTGGGAGGATCGTATTCCCCGGTGGTTCCTGTAAGCGGAATAAATCTGCCGCGCCCTCAGCATGTGCCGGATGGCGAGGACTCTGTTTTCTAACAAATCGTAAGACAAACCCAGGTTGAAATGCGCGTCGGCAAAATCGGGTTTAAGGCGAACTGCTTCAAGATACTCGTCAATCTCCTGCTCATGCCGTCCCAGAGCCATGAAAGCCAGTCCCAGTTGAAAATGTGCCTGGGCGTCCGAAGGATCTTTTTCAAGCGCCGCTTTAATTCCCTCAATCTGCTTCCAAACGTTTTCCCGATATTGCCGGAACCCCGTCTCTTCTCCAGTTACCGGAGAAGCGGAAACAGTAGCAATTATCAAAAAAAGCAAGATAAAAAACAAATGACGCCAACGATTCATCTGAAAATTTTCCAAAAAATTATTGCCGTTGCCGATTCAATGTCATACTGCCAAGGCTCATCAATGGTAGCATTTTATGGATTCACTCACACAGGTGAAAACCAGGCAAAATGAATGCGCCGCAGGAGCATTTTTCTGGAGAAGATATGAAATTTAGAAATTTTGCCGGCGATGAAGAGCCGGTGTCTGAAATAGGTTTGGGTACCTGGCAGTTGGGCGCCGATTGGGGAAACGTGGATGACACCACAGCGGAACGGATTCTGGCTCAGGCGGTCGATTCCGGAGTTTCATTTTTTGATACAGCGGATGTTTATGGGAGAGGCTTGAGCGAAACCAGAATCGGCAGGTTTATAAAATCCCACAAAAAAAAATTATTCATCGCCACCAAGCTGGGCCGCTTCCCGGAACCGGGAGGCAGGGAAAACGTTTCCCTGAAACAGTTTCGCCTGCACACCGAAAACTCCCTTCGCAGGCTGGGAGTGGATGCCTTGGACCTGACCCAGATCCATTGCCTGCCGACCGAGACCTTAAAACAAGGCGACCTGTTTGAATGGTTGCGCACATTGAAACAGGAAGGAAAAATCAAACGGTTTGGGTTGAGCGTCGAATCCATGGAAGAGGCCGGAATCTGCCTGAAACAGGAAGGGGTTTCTTCCCTCCAGGTCATCTTCAATATGTTCCGGCAAAAACCGATCGCGGAACTGTTCGATCAGGCAAAAGCCAGGGGGGTGGCGTTGATCGTCCGCCTGCCGTTGGCGTCCGGCTTGCTGTCGGGTAAGTTTAAATCCGCTTCCACTTTCCAGGAAACCGATCATCGGAACTACAACCGCAACGGAGGCCAGTTCAATGTCGGGGAAACCTTCGCCGGGATTCCATTTGAAAAAGGCGTGAAACTGTCGGACGAACTCAAAACTCTGGTTCCCGAAGGAATGACTTTAGCCCAAATGGCCCTGCGCTGGATTCTCGACTTCGACGCGGTAACGGTGATTATTCCGGGAGCGACAACGCCCGAACAGGCAGACGCAAATTGTTCCGCCAGTGATCTTTCGCCATTGCCATCGGAATTGCATCAGAAATTGAAAGCGTTTTACGAATCCCGGTCCGCACCATTCATTCGTGGAAAATATTAGCGGCCCCGCGAAAAATCGTAAAACCAAAGTTTGCGGAGGGAAAAGCCGAGGTCAGGAAAAATTTATTTCTGAAACCTGGGCTCCAGTTCGATGGCTTTTTTACGATGCTCCTCTGAAAATTCAGTCTGACCCGTCATCCCATAAACCAGACTAAGCCCATTGTGCGCTTCCGCCATATCCGGTTGAATTCGAATCGCCTCCTTGAAGGGGGCGATCCCCTCCTCAGGTCGGCCCAGAACGAGGAATGCCAAACCCAGGTTGTAAGGCGCTTCCGCCCAATCAGGCGCAAGATATGATGCTTCCTGAAACGCATCGATCATCTCATCATAACGTTTGAACACGTCAAAAACTTTCGCCAGGAAAAAATGAGCCTCGGCATGATCGGGCCGAAGGCGAATGGTTTTCTGGAAGGCTTCCATTGCTTCCTGATTCTTTCCTTCATTGAGACAGGTTTTCCCCAACTGGAAATGCGATTCGGCATCGTCTGGGTTTTTCCCAATCTCTGCTTTAATTTTATCGATGTCACTCATTAAGCGAATATCCTCTGGCCAACTCATTTAATCCAACCATCAAAAGAAATTTTTAAAGAATTATACTACCATCCAAATAATCAAGGGGAAAGGGACTCTTTTTATATTTGAATCCAATTTCGTTAAATTTGCATCTAATTAAGACTCGTCGCGCAAAGCCGCGAAAACACGCATGACTTGCCATTCTTTTGCTAATATTGGTTCATGACAATTTGGCATTAAAAGAAAAACTTGATTCCAAAAGGAATATTTTAATGAGTGAAAAAAACCAGACCCCTTTTGAAGTGTTGGACACGGAACTTACCCCCAATCCCAATGCCTTCAAATATATCCTAAATGCCCCGGTCGTCGATGCGGGAGCCAAATCCTTCACCTCCGATGAGGATGCCAAAGGAGATCATTTTGTCAGGTCTGTATTTGCTCTGGGCAATGTCCAAAGTATTTATCTGTCGGAAAATTTCGTCACGGTTTCTTTTCTTCCCTCGCACAACCTGGAACTTCTTGTGGAGGCGGTGGAGGACACCATTGAGGAACATTTAACGTTTTATGGCGGACAGAATACAGAAACCGAGGAAAAAGAAGAACCTTCCATTTTAGAAAACCTCGATAAAATTGATTTCCCTAACCTTTCGGACGCAGAAAAAGGCGCGGTGATCGACGCTGTGCTGGATGAAACCGTCAGGCCAGCATTGGCCAATGACGGCGGTGGCCTCACCGTCCTTGACTTTGAAGACAATACCTTGCGCATCCGCTACCAGGGAGCCTGCGGAAGTTGCCCCAGTTCCGCGAGCGGCACTCTCCGCGCTATTGAAAAAATTTTGCACTCCAGCCTGAAACAGGAAATCCACGTGATCGCCTCCAGTTGACCCCCACTCTTTCCCTGCCGTAATCCCCACAGTGCCTGTAAAAATATGAACGCCTCTCGAAAACTCTCTAATGTTCAGGAATACGCTGGAGATCAACGGCACTCAAGGAAATTCCGGCAATGTGGAAACGGGTATGGCATTTAAAGGAATTTTGGGAGGGAACGGTTTCGTTACACAGGCAAGGGAATGCTTATTAGCAGGTGGCTGAAAAACTATTTTTGCTTCTCGCAACTGTCACACTGAGCCTGTCGAAGTGTGAAAACTGCCCATATTATCAAAGTCATGCTTCGACAAGCTCAGTGTGACAACAGTGGAAACCCTCGTGTTTGGGACATTTTCAGCAACCTTCTAGGGATGGCCGTATTTTTCAGAATAGTTCTGCAGACGCTTT
>JADFGI010000224.1 GCA_022567815.1 Nitrospinota bacterium | reverse complement strand
AATAAAACAGGCCGCCTCCAAGCAGGAATCCCAGTCCTGAATTGATGGGGCCGATCAGATACGATCCCGCGCCCAGACCCAGCACGATTCCAGGGAGGGTGATGCAGTAGGGAATGATTTTGTGCTGGTAATCGATCACCGGGATGATGACCAAAGCCGTGCAGACGACAGCGTAGATCAGGAATTCCCAGGAAACGCCGAATTGGACAAAAACCGCAACGATCAACAAAGCGACCACGATTTCGATCAGAGGGTAAATGATCGAAATTTTCTCACCGCAGGCTCTGCACTTGCCGCCCAGAAAAAGGTAGCTGAAAACAGGAATATTATCGAGTGCCCGGATAGGCGTGTTGCAGGCCGTGCAACGCGAACCGGGAAAAGACACGGATTCTTTTTTAGGCAATCGGTAGATGCAGACATTGGAGAAACTCCCTATGATCAGGCCGAATACAAATACGAATGATACGGTGACTGGGTAGGGCAGGGCGAGTAATGTTTCCATAACAGTTTAAACTTAAAGCGGGTTCAGATTGTTTCAGGCTGGATGCTCAAACGATACCGGGGTTAGCCGGGAGAATGTTCATGATCGGTTTTGTATGGAATCAGTTTTTTCACGGTTTTAAATACCGTGTCGGATGCAAACCCTTTCCTCTGGAGAAACTGGGCCAGCCGTCGACTTTTGGATTTTGGGTCGATTCCTCTGAGCAGGGAGAGCTTTTTTTGTGCGCAGGCCTGGGCGAGGTCCCATTCATTGAATTCGGAATATACGATCAGCAATGTTTGATCGATGGTTGCAGTTGCAAGCCCTTTGGCCGATAATTCCCTTCGCAGACGGTATTCGCCGAATTTCTTTGCGGATACGCGCGACCGGCTCCAGGCCAATGCAAACCGTTCGTCATTGAGGTAGCCGAGCCCGGTCAACCAATCGACCGCTTCCTGAATGATGTTTTCGGAAAGCTCCTTTTGGCCCAAACGGTCTCTGATCTCAAACTCGCTTCGATCCCTGTAAGATAAATACCGCAGGGCGACCGATTTGGCTCTTTTGAGTTCCTTCGGGTCGGGCATCGGTCACGCGGTCTTGGCCGGTTTTTTTTCTCTGCCGTTCTCCGATGGAGTTTCACCTAAAGAGGATTCCTGCTGTCCGCGCAGGGGCAGGCCAAGTTTTTTCCTCAACTTTGTTTCAATCTCCAAATAAATTTCAGGGTGTTCATCAAGAAATTTTCGCGAATTCTCCCGCCCTTGTCCGATTCTGGTCTCGTTGTAAGAAAACCAGGTTCCGCTTTTGGCGACGATATCATGGTTGACTGCCTGATCCAGTAAATCGCTGGTTTTCGCAATGCCTATACCGTAGCGAATATCGAACTCGCAATCGCGGAAGGGGGCGGCGACCTTGTTTTTGACAATTTTTACCCGCGTCCGGTTGCCGATCACTTTATCTCCATCCTTGAGGGCGGCAATTCTGCGGATATCCATGCGAACCGAGGAATAAAACTTGAGCGCGTTGCCGCCAGTCGTGGTTTCCGGGTTGCCGAACATCACGCCGATTTTCATACGGATCTGGTTGATGAAAACGAGGCATGTGTTGGACTTGCTGATTATGCCCGCCAGTTTGCGCATGGCCTGGGACATGAGCCTGGCCTGCAATCCCATGTGGGAGTCGCCCATGTCGCCATCCAGTTCCGCTTTGGGAACCAGAGCGGCGACCGAGTCCACGACGATCACATCGACCGCGCCGCTTCGTATCAGGACTTCCGCGATCTCCAGCGTTTGTTCACCCGTGTCGGGTTGCGACAGCAGAAGATTGTCCAGATCAACTCCAAGGGCGTTGGCATATTTGGGATCCAAAGCGTGTTCCGCATCGAGGAAAGCCGCCACCCCGCCGGCTTTTTGCGCCTCCGCGATAATGTGCAGGGTGAGGCTGGTTTTCCCCGATCCTTCCGGACCATAAATCTCAATGATCCTGCCGCGGGGAACTCCCCCGACGCCGAGCGCGTAGTCCAGGGATATGGACCCGGTGGAAATGACCGGGATGTCTTTCTGGGCTTCGGCCTTGCCCAGTCTCATGATTGACCCCTTGCCGTACTGTTTTTCAATCTGACTGAATGCCAGTTCCAGGGCTTTTTCTCTATCGTTTGACCCCATTGACCCTCCTTCGGCTTGATCGACTCAAGCGGATGTGAAATTGATTCCCACCAGTGGGTTTTATACCCCGTGGCTACTAGCCGTAGTGGCAACTGGCTAAAATCGTTTGCCTGGAAAATATTTACAGGCAACGAAAGTTGTTGCAATTCGGGTCCAGCGTCACGCTGGCCACGGCTTTTAAATGAAAACCTTTTTCGGATACCCCCGTTAGCTTGCGGCGGGGTCGTTCGTTTGTATCATTGACGGGTGATTGACCCGGTGAAGACGAATTCTTCCTGAACCGTATATATAGAACCCTTTGGCGTTAGCTCACTTTTTATCAACTGGATCGACGAAATCTCAAACGGGTCCATTTCGATGCGTTGAGCCGATTGCAGGGCCTTTTTCAAATCTTCCCTGTTCTTACTGGACTTGATGCGTCCCAGCGTCAGGTGATGCACCGGTTTTTGTTTGTCCGGCGGGAAGCCCAGGGAAGCCATCTCCTTTTCCACCCTTGTCTTCAGGGAACCCAGATGATCCTCCCGGTTCTCCAGACCGATCCATAAAACGCGGGGACGGGACACATTGGGGAAAACGCCCATTTTGCCCAAAGTTAGGGAGAATGGCGGCGTGGAAATTGCGATTTCCGCCATTCGATCCTTTATCGCCGGGATCAATCCTGAAGGTGTGTCTCCTAAAAATTTAACAGTCAGGTGCATATTGGCCGGTTTGACCCAGGCGGCGTCCAGATTTAGGGTTTTATAAAAACTTTGCGCCTCGGTAATTTTTTCCCTCACGGAGTTCGGAACGTCAATAGCGAGGAACAACCTCAAATCGCGCACAGTCTAACAAGGCCCCGGAAACAAAGTCAAACCCAATCCATTGAAATTTCCAATCCCAATGGTATCAAGGAAATACAAACATTCCCCGTTCTCGCGTGCCTCCAACCACCAACAGGACGTTAACGATTAACCGAACCAGGCACCTGGTCGGACTTCCGATGTCACCGTCATTTTATAGAAGGGGTTGGAATAAATAGCAAGTTTATTATTTTCTCCGTAGGAATTTGAAGAAAGAAAGGTATTTGGATTTATATTTCGGTTTATTACTTGCAGTTTCAACTAGCAAGTGCAACAGTTGGATAAAAGGACCGAACGTCAATAAAAATGGCTTTGTTGTAGCTGTAGGGCCTGTGGACCCTGTGAGTAAACCGTGAAGCGGTTTTCCACAAGTCCACAGGCAAATCCGTGAATGTTTAGCCGCTATTTCATTTATTTCAGTTGGTTGCCAAAGTTGCACTTCAGACTTGAATCCACCACTTGATTAGTATTGTTTTTTTTATTAAGCGTGTCAGAATGTCAAAAATATTCCAGGAGGAGAGAGGTGAGGAAAAGGACAAAACAGAGCGAGTTTTCACAACTGGTTGAAAATATTGGTCTTTCAAGGAAGGAACTTTCTCAACGCCTTGGTTATAATGTTAGGACTATTTATCGGTGGGAAACCGGTGAAACCATTCCCAAACGCGCCGTTCTAGACTGCCTTCGCGAACAATCTAGCCCTTACGGGCAGTTTCACAATTTTACCCATTCCGGTTTTACCTTCATTGATCTTTTTACCGGGATAGTTGGCCTCCGGATCGGTTTTGAAAAAATTGGTGGTCGTTGTGTTTTTGCTAGTGAATCGGGTATTTCCAGCCCCAAAATCCCTTTAGCCCATTTTCCCTCTTGTAATCCTAATGCAAGGGATATTACTGTTATTCTGGCAGAGGATATGCTTTCTTATGGGATTCCTTATGCCCGCTAAAACTGGCTGGACACGTCCACAACTGTTAGTAGCATTCAAGTTGTACTGCCAAATGCCATTTGGGAAAATGCATTCACGTAACCCCAAGATCATTAAATATGCTGAATTGATAGGTAGATCGTCGTCAGCACTGGCGATGAAAATGACTAACATTGCTAGCCTTGACCCAGCAATAACGTCAACGGGTCGAAAGGGGTTGGAACGGGCATCGACTGCTGACAAGGCTATGTGGGAAGAAATGCAATCAAGCTGGGAGGCATTTGCCCTTGAAACACAGAGAGCGGAGAGTAGTTTCGGAGTTAACACCGAAATCCGAAATGATGTTGATGACCACTCCATGCTAGACGAGGATGTTGATTACACAGGAAGCAACAAGCCTGTTCAGTCAACTACTCGCGTTGGTCAAAATTTTTTCCGACGATCGGTACTTAGTGCGTATAAATATCGGTGTTGTATTTCTGGGCTGGCAATGCCCAAGCTGTTGGTGGCAAGTCACATTGTGCCGTGGCGGGTTGATGAGGCAAATCGACTCAACCCGAGAAATGGTCTTTGCTTGTCGATTCTGCATGATAAGGCATTCGATGTTGGAATCATTACTATAGCTGAAAATATGACCATCAGCGTTTCCCGGAAACATACTTCCAATGCGGATCGATTTTTTAACTTGGCGCTTATAGCCTACGATGGGAAACCGATTTCTTTGCCAGAAAAGTTTCGCCCAAATACGGAATTTTTGGCCTACCATCGCCAGTATATTTTTAATTCATAGGATTAATTTATGAATATTCGATTTGAGTATCTTTACAGAGATTACGGTAATTTCAAGAACTGGGGAGAAATAGTTTTCTCGAATCCCAACGATATCGCAGTTGATGTGGTTGAAGCAATGACAGAAAAAGTGCTAATTGATCAAACCAATTTTGTAGCAACCAAAGCAAATGTTCCTGATCTGCATTTTGCAGAGTATAACGAGCAACTAGACCATGGATGGCATGAGTTTTACAAATGCCAAACCACAGATGAAGCTCCTAATGATCAGCATAATCGAAACATCGAGGAATTTATCGAATCGTTGCATTATGCATCAATTTTATAAGAGGTTGGTCCGAGCCGATTTAGTGATTTCTGCTACATATTTTAAAGTATTGTTGTTTTTATTGAACATTCAGAAGAAATCTGGACTGATGATTTGCTCAGCGATTTTAAAGGAGCCTTCCTCAGAATAACTTTATTTTTTTGCATTTACCCGCAAGACCCTTCTAAATGTCCTACCCGGTAGTGATCCAGATAAAACCATCGGACTTCCTTTTTCCCGGACAGAAGGAATATCATGACATGGTTTTTCCCTCCGTCAGGCTTTCCATCGTTGGGTGTCAAATCCACTTGCAAGGACCGTTGGCGTCAGGTGCTTGCGGAAGCTTCCAGGATACAAGATAAACACCTTCTTACTTTGGAACCGGGAATCAGTGAAAACCAGACTGGAGAAATGAGAGC
>JADFGI010000223.1 GCA_022567815.1 Nitrospinota bacterium | reverse complement strand
TCCGTTTTCATGGATGGGAGCGCTCACGTATTCCACGGAAAAGGAAGTCCCGTCCTTCTTCCAGAACACTTCGTTTGAGACCCGGCGTTCTACCCCATCCCGAAACGCCTCGTAGATAGGACACTCCTCGCAGGGGTAGGGGGCGCCGTCGGATTTCGAATGATGGATCATGTCGTGCTGTCTTGTGCCAGAGAGTTCACTGAAAGAGTACCCCGTCATTCTTTCGGCTGCCGGGTTGGCGAAGGTGATGTGGCCCTTTTCATCCAGGCCATAAATTCCTTCTCCTGCCGCATTCAGAATCAGTTTGTTTTGGCGGGTCACTCTTTCGAGAGACATTTCGAGCTGTTTCCGTCTGGTGATTTCTTTTTCGATCGCCTTGATCTGTTCCACAGAACTCATCCCGTATCTCCTTTACGTTAGAATTATTGAATCAGTTCCTGATCTAATGCCACCATCTCCTTTTCAATTTCTTCTTTTGTATAGCGAGGAGTTATGTGCTGCGGGCAATTCCAGTCAAACGCCTGGACTTTGAAAATGAAAATTCGTTCAATAGTGGCTTCGTAATCGGGCATTTCAACTTTCTCCAGCAACTCAGGATGATCGGCGGCGTGAAACACTTCAACTTCGGCCCAGATTTTCAATCTCTGCTGTTGGGTGTAATCCATAAGGAACAGGACCGTCTTCTTATTGGAGTTAAAATTTCCGGCGCTGATGTACTGTCCGTTGCCCCGAAAATCTGCAAAAGCCAAAGTGTTTTCGTCTATGACTTTTAAAAATCCCTTGGGGCCACCCCGAAACTGCAAATAGGGCCAGCCGTTTTCGCCTACCGAAGACATATAAAAACTGTCCCTGTTTTTGATATAACCCTTTTCCTGCCAGGTGAGCTTGTTGCGAAATTCACCTTTGCTCTCCATTTTTTGATAAGGGGCACGAGTCCCATATTTTTCTTGAACTTCTTTGACACTATCGTTGAATGCAAATTCCATAAAGTTCTTAGCCATGACTCTGTCTCCTTGCGTTTTCTTTGGTTGAACTTTTAAAATTCCCCGGCCTAAGCCGGGGTTTTAGAGATTTAAAAAGTAAGGACGTTGTAGCCTTGGTCCTGCAGATTAACCATGCTGGGAAGACCGGTCGTTTTGGGGACCGAGTTATCCTTGATCAGGTCATAGCCGGTGGTATCGGCGCCGAATACGTCGGCACACGCGCAGGAGATTCCCTGAATCTTGTCCGCAACCGATTCAAACAGTTCATGCGCGGGATGATCTTCTTTTTGCAGCGCTTCAGGCCACCGAGCGCCGGCGCCTTGAAACAGAATGGATACTTCCTTGCCGGCATTCTTAAAATCGTAAGCTGTGGCCAAGGCATTAAAGACTCGTCCTAAAGATTCATCTGATCCGCTCTTGGGGTCCGATAGAATGACGATTGCAGTTTTCATTTTGATTCCCTCCATTTTTAATAGATTTAAGTTTGATTAATATTTGATAAGGAAAGTGTTTCCACTGTTATTTTAAAATGGGCATCCAGTCCGTTAGCTGGAAAAATACGAATCGGGCTTTTCTTCAAGGTGTTGGATCTGCAAGCCCAAACTAACCCTCTTGACAGTAAGGATCATCCCGCCCACGGTAGTTTGGAAGGAATGGCCCACCTCGATTCCGTAACGTTGCAGGAGTTTCTGCTGGTATCGGGTCAGACCGATTTCGTTGGAATCACCTGCGGAAAAAATATGACTTTGAATTTTCTCCTGCAAGGCATCGTCAAACACCCAGGTTAGGTTCATGCGAACATCATCCCGATCACGGCTCTGATAGGAAGCCGGAACAACCCCATAGAGGGTCTGAATGGGAAAGGATTGCAGATTTCCTACTGGCATGGCCCCCACAGATCCCTCAAAGCGCAACCCCGTACTGGTCCGAGTCACTCTCCAATTTTCATCATCAACTCGGGTGATAAAGGACTGGCCAATGCTGACTCCGTATTTTGCAAGGGTTTTCTGTTCAAACTGGGAAAGCCCGACCGCCACATCACCACGAGCCAGGTTTTTATGGATCTTTTCAGCAATGATCGAGTCATACTTCCACACATAGCGAGATGGAAAAGAATTTTGATCCGCTTGGGCCGGAGATACGATAACCGCTAACAACAACGTTAATGCCCACCCGATGGTCAGAATGCTTTGATTATTTTTTCTCATTTGAGTTTCCTCCGAATTTTTTTGGTTTTTGGATTTGTATAGAAATACTTTCTGAATTCAATTCATTTTGAATAACCAGACAACCCATATAGAGCAGGTTTTGTGCCAAAGAATAAATTTCAAATAACCTATTGTTTTTAAATAGATTAAATATTTTTATGTTGTAGCTACAAAGTGTCGATATTTCGCTAATAACGAAATATCGACATAAAAAATATGATTTTAGCGATTTTTCGTGGAATTGAAGGTTTAGTGGGAATATACTAATTCCATGAATCTGGACTCAAAGAGCAACTCGCAATCAGAACCTCTTTCCCCACAATTAAGAGAGGCCCTATACCTGAACAAGCTGATCTTGGAATCGGCAGGTGAGGGAATTTATGGTCTGGACTTGGAAGGGAAGGTTACTTTTATCAATCATGCCGCGGTAAAAATGACCGGGTTCACCGCCAAAGAAATGATAGGAAACTGTCAGCATAAACTGGTTCATCATTCGAAACCAGACGGAAAGCACTATCCGCGAGAGAAATGCCCCATTTATGCGGCCTTCATTGATGGAAAAGTCCACCAGGTTTCTACAGAAGTGTTTTGGCGGAAAGATGGAACCAGCTTCCCGGTAGAGTATGTCAGTACTCCCATTCGTGAAAATATGAAGTTACTGGGGGCAGTGGTTGTCTTCAGAGATATTACCGAGAGAAAGCAAGCCGAAGAGGAAATCCAACATCTGCGGGATCAATTGGAATTGGAAAACGCCTATCTCAATGAAGAAGTGCTTAAGGCCCAAGCTCATGGCGATATCATTGGCACCAGCCATGCATTGGAAAATATCTTGAGGCAAATTGAGATGGTGGCCCCTACAGAGGCTAGTGTTCTCATTACAGGAGAGTCTGGAACAGGTAAAGAACTTGTGGCTCGGGAAATTCATAATCAAAGTTCGCGCAGCAAACGCACCATGATCAAAGTCAATTGCGCTTCCATTCCAAAGGAACTCTATGAGAGCGAATTCTTCGGACACGTGAAAGGTGCATTTACGGGGGCTGTAAAAGACAGAGCCGGTCGATTCCAACTTGCTGATGGGGGAACTTTGTTCCTGGACGAGATTGGGGAAATTCCTTTAGACCTTCAGAGCAAACTGCTACGTGTATTGCAGGAGGGCACTTTTGAAAGGATTGGTGATGAAAAGACACTTAAAGTAGATGTACGCATCATTGCCGCCACGAATCGGTCTTTGAAAGATGAAGTGGAGACAAAACGATTTCGCGAGGACCTTTACTACCGACTGAATGTATTCCCGATTGAGGTCCCTCCCCTTCGCAGTCGAAAAGAGGATATTCCGATGTTGTCCTTAAATTTTTTAAACCTGGCAGCTCAAAAATTAAATGTTCCTCTTCCCAAACTGACTCAGGCCAATATTATGGAGCTACAGGGCTACGATTGGCCGGGTAATATCCGGGAGTTGCAAAACGTGATTGACCGAGCGGTTATTACTTCCCGGTCCGGTAAACTTTCGTTAAATCTATCGAATGGCGGGAAGAATATTAAGAGGAAAGATTCAGCGATTGATCAAAAAGAAAGGGATACTAAGATTAGTATCCTTACTGAAAAGGAAATGGAACAAGGTTATCAGGAGAATATATTAAATGCCCTAAATCAGTGTAACTGGAAAATTACCGGGTCAGATGGGGCCGCAGAACTATTGGAAATCAAGCCCACCACCCTCCACTCAAAAATCAAAAAGATGGGCTTAAAAAGACCGGATTAACCCGGCTTGAAATGCATAGGGTGAGAGTAAAGCCCGGTAAAAATCAGCTGACAAAATAATTTGAGGGAAGCTCTAATCCCTCTGTTCAGAATATGCCTCGCGCAGTTCTCTGGAATTTTTTCTGACCTGTTTGATGAGCGTTGCGGTTTTCTCATCGTCAGGATTCAGCCGGGAGATGGCCAAGGTCATGTTCTCCAGGGCTTCCTGCAAGTTGACCTTGGATTGTTCTCCGGCATCTTTTTCCAGGAGATCAATTTTCTGGTAAACGTTTTTTTCGACCGACAACAATTCCTTGTTCATGAGGGTCCGCAGGAGTTGGATGCTGGATTCCATGCTGTCCATCTGGGCGCGTTGCAGGGTGGCGTTGGTATAAAGGAAGCCCAGTAACAACACGATGAGACCGGTGTAAAACAGGATTTTTAAAGTCGTGTTTTCGCTTTTTCTCTTCTGAATATTTAATTTGATGGTTTCGAGTTCGGAAGAGAGGGTGTCCACTGAATTCGTCAGCGTTGTGTTCTCGCTTTTTTCTTTCTGAATATTTAATTTGAGGGTTTCTAGTTCTGAAGAGAGGGCGTCCACTGAATTTGTCAGCCGGGTAATTTTTTCCTTAGACGTATCCGCTGGTTTTTTTTTGGCGGGATTTTTTGGGTCGGTATTTTTGTTTTCCATGAGCCGAAACCTTTTTAAGTTGAAATTTTCAACGCGCCTATAATTTATAACATTTTTATACCGGACCCCGCAACGCTGGGAGGAAAAGAGGGGCTGACGTTCGCTACGTTCACGAGTCCCAAAAAAATGTTTCACGCCGTGAGCAAACTCGCCCTCCAAGGAGGAGCCAGCGGCACACTGGTCGCACGTTAATATTTGGGTGAGCTGTGTTGGTGCTTGCGGCGGGGTCGTTCATATTGTCATTGTCATCAGGTAAAGAGAAATCAAGTCCTCTCCGAAAAAAATGGCGATGAGAGTCCCGATGGCGAGAAATGGTCCGAAAGGAATCTGGCTTTTGCGGTCTTTTTTTTTGGCGATCATGAGAGCCAAACCGATGATCGATCCCAAGGTGGCTCCCAGGAAAATTACCAGCAGAACCTTCTGCCAACCCAACAAGGCTCCTGCCGCCGCAATAAATTTGATGTCGCCGCCGCCCATGCCTCCCCGGCTTAAAACGGCGAGCAAATAAAACAGTCCGCCTCCCAGCAGGAATCCCAGTCCTGAATTGATGGGGCCGGTCAGGTACGATCCTGCGCCCAAACCCAGAACGATTCCGGGGAGGGTGATGCGGTCGGGAATGATTTTGTGCTGGTAATCGATTACCGTGATGATAACCAAAGCCGTGCAGACGACAGCGTAGATCAGGAATTCCCAGGAAACGCCGAATTGGACAAAAACCGCAACGATAAACAAAGCGACCACGATTTCGATCAGAGGGTAAACGATCGAAATTTTCTGACCGCAGGCTCTGCACTTGCCGCCCAGAAACAGGTAGCT
>JADFGI010000222.1 GCA_022567815.1 Nitrospinota bacterium | reverse complement strand
ACAAAGGGTCCGTTTCTTCCTTCTCAATCAGCCATTCACAATGGTCCAGCTTATTGTTTTGATCCCGCAACCACCGATCCCAGTTTCTTTCTTTTTCAGAATTCATTTTTTATTCCTCAATTTTATTTTTATAAATAGTTCTTGCGTCATCACCCGAAAGCCTCCGCAAACGAGCCGCCACGTTGAACGGCATCCACAACAGCGGCTTTGGTGGATTCTTGAAATGCGGGAAGCATGTTCATCATTTCAGCCCGGATGGTCTGACTGATTCCAGGCTGAATAACCAGGCTTTGGTTAATTGTTATCCCAGAACCGCCGCCGCGTTGCTGTGCAGGTGTTTCTACCGTGACGCGCTCACCACGGCTTGCCTTGAATGCTACAAGGTTGTTGTCGATACCGCCCTGTCCTCCAACTGTGAACTGGCCGCCGTGGGCGAAGCCAAACAACCCGCCAATCGCACTCAAAATTCCGCCGCCTACCCCAGTTAAAGCCTTAATGGACGTAGCCACTATTTGAGTCCGAACAAATTCAGCCAAAATGTCTTGTGCAAGGGAAATAGCAAAATCCTTGAATCCTTCCAGACTGGTACTCATATTCACAATCGCATTGGTTAACCCGATTTCCATGCCGCTCGACACGCGGTCCATCGCCTGTTCAAGAGCGGTAAATGAGCTTTCGCCGCTGTCTTCCATTCGTTCAACCGCTTGAGCCCACGTTTCGCTCGCCTGATCCCAGGCGCGACTATGGATTTCCACATTAATCACACCCAGCTCTAAAAGCTGGTTAAGTTCGTTTTGTGTTGTTCCCAGTTCTTCGAGAGGGGTCCGGGTGGCGGCAATCACCTGTTCCGCACGAGCAAAAGCCTGGGTGAGTTCTTCAATTTGCTTTCTTTCGCCTGCATGGGCATTGCGCTCATTCTGAGCAATTTCGGAACTTGGGTCTGTGGAAAATCCAAATTGTAGATTAAGGTCCAAGCCCTCCAAGGCTTTCATGCGGTCAAAAAGAGCCTTCAATTCTCCTAAGCGTTTATCACTGCCAATCTCTCTAAAATCACCTGCAAGCACCTTGAATTTTGCGGAGGTCGTTTCAGCAACATTACCTAAATCCCTAACGCCCTTTTGGGCTTCCTCTAATTTTCCGGCCTCATCGAGTCCCTTGAGAACTATTTTTAGACTTTCAAGCCGCTGTTTAGCCTCGTTAACAAGGTCGTCTCCGAATAGTGCCGCGTCCAGTTTGGTTGAAAAGTCACCCAGGAATTGTTCGGTTTTTTTGATATCCGCCTGAACATTCTCAAAGGCTTGAGAAAGGTTTGTGCCGTCTGTACTTTTAAATAACTCATTTAGGATTTCAGAAAATGAAATGAGCGCGTCTGCCACTTTGTCAATAGTTGGAGCTAACGCCAAAAAGGCGCTTTTAACCTTTGTCGAAATTATCTGGCTTAAAGCAGATAATTTGTCATTGGTTAATTCCGCATTACGGATTAACTTGTCCTCAATGACAATCCCCAGCTTCAAAGCTTCTTCCCGCGCCACATTGAAGGATTTCCCCGCATCTAAGAATGCCGCCGTCATTTTTAACCCCGCGCCGCCGAATGCCGCATCCGCTATAGAAAGCCTTTCCGTTTGGGTTTTTGCTTCACCCAGGGCCTTGAACATCACCTCAAGAGCTTCGCTGGTATTCCTGGTTGCCTTGAGTTTTTCCAGCAACGCTTCCTTCCCACGCTTTAGACCACTTACCAGAGCACCAATGCCTTGACGGGCTTTTCCAAGTCTTTTCCCAAAAATTAAAAGAGCTTGGTCCGTGGTTTCAGTGGCGATTCCCGCCTTGTCAAAAGCAAATCTAAGTTCTTGGAGTTGCCCGGTTGCAATTCCGATACGGTCCGCTGATTTCCCAATAGCATCCGCAAAATTCAGACTTTGTTTTGCAAGCGTAAGAAATCCCCCTACTCCCACCAAACCGATAAGACTGGTTTTGAGAATTCCAAACGATTTTTGAAATCCAGTCAGGCTCTTTTTAGCGCCCTTCATCCCGGCGTTGAAGCGTTTAGAGTCAATTTCCATTGTCGCCCTAAGCTTGCCTACTTTTGTCGAAGCCATTTTTTATTTCCTCAATTTGTTAATTTCTTTGCGAATCCCATTCCAGATTTCCCGGCCAACCGCGCGAAACCACCTACCCTTATGACGATCAAAGGCGGGTCTTAAAAATGGTCGTGCTTTCATTTTTACCGTGCCGAATTCAACCAAATGAGCGTGGTAGCCTTTGAACTTGCCACTGGTACGCGCTCCCACGGCAATCGCCACCGTGCTCCGATTTCGCCCCTTGCCGCGTTTTAAGCTGAAAGCTCCTATGGACTTTTTTAAATTTCCCGTAAATACCGGGACTTTAGCTTTTACGGCCTTGACCAAAGGCTTTGCGGTTTTTGTCAGGGCGCCACGAATCACCCTGCGATCCAAACGCCCTGGAAGCTTGTCAAGTAAACGCTCCATTTCCTTAAACCCTTGCAACTTGATTCCGGTACTCACTTTTTTGCCTCCGCCGGGATAATTTTCATAGTCCTCAGACCTTGAAGAAAAATATTTATGCAGGCCTCCACAACTTCGGGTAATTCAGAATCCTCAATAATTTCATAAATATTTTGCATAGTTATGTCTGGGTGATTTTTGCGGCTTGCGCAATAAATAATATTTGTCAGCTCCCTAAAACCCAGGCCAGATTTCGTATTCTGAAACTTCTGAATCATTGCCCAAATTGACATCCCCAAAGCATCTTCCAGTTTGACAAACTCGCCCGTTTTTAACTGCAATCTCAGGATTTCGTTCCTGAATCTAATTTCCGGGATTTTCGTTTCTATTTTTTTTACCTTCGTCATGATTTTCTCCTCAAATTATTTGTGAAATTTGTTTTCCTTAAAAACCGAATCTCTTGTCAGCTCTGCCAGAATCCCTACAGAGGCAATCCGCGTCAGAGACGCTTTTAACGCGCCAAATCCTTTGTTTAAGCCCGCTAGTTTTTTCCGGGATCTGTCTCTATACCCTTCTCAAGTTTCTTTGAATTAAGGGTAAGCTGGGCCCTCAAATTTCCAATTGTCGTGGTTTTTGCCATTATGCGTGTCTCCGATTCTTAAAATATTCCCTTGCTTCAGCTAAAGACATTTTTCCAACTGGCTCAAACTCTTCCTTAAAATCAAATTCCTTTTCCATAACGTTTCCTTCCCTTTTTAATTTTTTTCCAAAAAACGCCACGCTGATTTGATGGCCACGTTGGCGGGTTTTCTGTCCTATCGTCCTGGGAACCCCTTTTACCCATGGAAAGGGACTCTTAAGAACAGCAACGTTTTCGTTGGTTGGGAAAAGCCCTTTTTTTGATGGACCACCAACGTTTTCGTTGGTTGGGATTTAACGCTACTGCCGCCTTTATGGGGGTCGCTGAAATTTCGTCATATGGATTAATCACGAATGTTCCTTATTTTTTCACCTGAATTTTGCTTGGTTTTTTTCTCATATCCTTTTTTCAAAAACCCTACCATGGCCTCTTTCTTAGGTCTGGGTAATACCCTAAATTTATCCATTCCGTAGTGCCGCCACATCTGGCTAATCCGGTATATCGAACAATCTCCTTTGATACCGCCACCCTGATATTCCAGCCGGATAAAACCATTGCTCATAAGTGCATCCAAGCCACGTGTGAACCGGGGTTGAGAAATTCCGAAATCCTTTTCTGCCACGGTATAGGGAAACGATATATCCGCGTCTTTTGTTACAACCCATTTTTTATTATTTTCTTGATGAACAGGTTGCCGTAATAAAAACAACACCAGCATTTCCTTTCCTACACTGGGTAGCCCTTCGTAAGCCCTAGAATAAATTAATTCCTTTTTCACATATGTGCCGTGGTTCGGATTAATATCCATGAACCACCTCCTGTTTTTGCAGGAGCACATCGGCCCAGTCCTGACCTGACACATCAGGGATGCGAACATAAGTCATGATCCCTTTCAGTGATAGCCGGTTGGCAAGGTCATAGGCGGCACGTTGGCCGGTAAAATTGCGGTCATTGTCACCAAAGACAGTAATTTCTTTTGCACTCTCAGGCGGTTCAAATGTCATCACACCGTTGGCGGAAATAACCGACCAAACAGGCAAATCAAAAAGTTGGTGCGCGGCGATGGCCGTTTCAATTCCTTCCGCAATGCCGATATGACGGGCGGCGGGAAACAGCCTTATAGCCGCCCCATTGACCGTTCCAATCGGAGACATCATCTTCCTTGGAGAATTAATCTTTGCCTTCTCCCCGGCCTGTAGATAGGTCCTATGGACGCATACGATCACGCCGTTGACATCCCGGACCAAAGCAACCATTGCCGGGAAGGTTTTCTTGGTTTCAGATTCGTATAACGCCGGGTGAAATAATATGTCCTGCGGAATTTCATAGAGCCCCCGGCCTTCCAGGTATTGGCAAACCTCGTCATCCGGGGTGATGGCGCGGGACTCGCCGATAATCTTATTAATGATAACTGCCGGATCATTTTTAACCTTAGGCTTATATGTGGTGGGACCGTCCCCAAGGTATTCTTCGATACGGCAAGCGCATTCTGGAAATGTCCATGAGTGCAGTTTCATCAGCAATTGGAATCCATCGCCGGGACCGCATTTGTTGCAATAATATTCTCCGCGACCATCGGTATCTTTCCAGCGGTATCTATCCGACCTTCGATCACCACCGCATAGAGGACAAGGGCCATTACGCTTATTCAGGAAGCTGTCGGCCACGCCAAAATAGCGGAGAATCGAATACCATCGCCCTTTTGCGCGATCTTTAACCGGCACGTTGTTGTCGTGCATATTTGACCGCCTCCTTTCGTATCCAAGATCGCGTCTCAAGTCCTGGAGGCATCGGGTCACTTGGGAACCCGCGCGGCCATTTGCCGTAACGCTCTTTATACTTATAAGAAGTCCATCCGGGCTTATATCCGCGTTGTTCCTGAATGTAGGTAAGCTCCCGGAAGAACCGTTCTTTTTCTTCTCGCGTGTGCCTAAAGGCAGAGAGAGTTCCATCCCTTTCAATTCGTCCTAACTCGCCTTCCTGGAAATCAAAGGACTTCCCTTGGGTCACTGGTTGCCAACCGCACTTAGGACAATCCGGGCGACCCTCGTAAATAAACTTGCATTCCTGGCAGGTGATTGGTTCGGCCTTTTCCCTCTGGGATTTTGATTGACGATCCTCAATACGTTCCTGGGGGTCAAGGGACCACTGACGGTCATCCTCAATAAAGCCGTGCTGGTATACCGATCCGGCATGGTCGATGATAATGCAATTAAATTTACCGTCATCGGGACGCAAACCGCGCCCTGCCATCTGGTAAAACAGCCCTAAACTTTGTGTTGGTCTTGCTAAAATAATGCAGGAAACGGGGGGGCAATCGAAACCGTCAGTGAGGACCAGGCAATGCACGAC
>JADFGI010000221.1 GCA_022567815.1 Nitrospinota bacterium | reverse complement strand
TAAATATCGGGCAGGTTGTTGGTCCCGAAATGGGTGATGTAGAGGAAGATGTGCTCGCGGGCGTTGATCCTGAGTGCCCAGGGATCGAAATCATTTTTATAAAAATCTTCGTACCGGGCCATCGCCTCTTCGGTGGTTTGTCCCGATTCGGGCGTGTAATAAAAGTCTAGGGCCAGGTCATGCTCGGGATTGGATTTCACGGTGATGCCAAAATTTTCGGTTTCATACATAACCGGCGCGCTGTTGTAGAGAACAAAAAAGTACATCTCCACGGATGGAATCATGTCCTGATGCTGGAGGAGAAACTGCCGCGTGTCTTCCGCCTCTGCGGGTGTCTCGCTGGGAAAGCCATAGAAGGCCATGACGTGACTCCAGATACCCACGCGTTTAGCTTCCGTCAGATTTTTGATCGCGACTTTGATATTCGTGTCTTTTTTGACTAATTTGATAATCCTCTCATTCGCCGATTCCAACCCGAAATACAATGAGCGGCATCCGGATTTTGCCGCTATATCCCACAATTCAGGCTCCAGCAGGCTCGCTTCAAAACGAATCAACGTCGTCCAGTAAATATCCAGCTTCGCCTCGATCATCATGGGCGGCAGTTTGACGAACAACGCAGGTGGAAAGGATTCGTCGGTGAACAAAAAATGCTTGGCGTTGTATTTGGCTTTCAATTGAGCCAGTTCATCCAAAATCTGCTCGGCATGCTTGGCCCGGAATTGGTCGATATAGCCCGCTCCGTGATCGCAAAATGTGCACTTGCCCCAATAACACCCGCGCGTTCCCAGGTACGGGATCAGTTTTTCCGGGGAAAAATACTTTTCCCAAGGAATACCATCGAAATCCGGAATCGGTAATTCACTCACATCCTCCTGATGAAGTTCGTTGGCCCGAACCTCACCCGATTCGTCTTTGTAAATCAAATTGGGAACCTCGGAAAGCTTGCGCTTGCCATCCAGCGCTTCCACCAGCCATACCAGGGCGTGCTCGCCTTCATAGATGATCATGGAATCGAACGAATGGCCCCAAAATTTGTCCTGTTTGGGCAATTCTTTTTTTAGCCGGGTGATGACGTTGCCGCCTACCGTGATATGAATGTCGGGATATTTCTGTTTAATCAAAGTGCCAAAGGTAATGCCGGACATGAGTTGGACGGGAGTTCCGATGGAGATGCCGATAATATCCGGCTTCTCTGCATCAATATGTTTAAAAACCAGTTGACGGCACACATCTGCGTAGACGTTCACCTTGTCATCGTGCGGGGCTTTGAGGAGGTCCTTCGAAATCCAGGGACGATACACGTTGAGGTTGCTCTCCACCGGGTAAAAATTGACACTGGCCGGATAATAGGAAACCGAGATGTATTCCATCACTTCCCGGAAAGCGTTCAAAGCCCATTCGGCCTTGTCAATTTCATAAAACTCCTGCGACCGCATGATGGCCTTGGCCCGCTCCACCTTGCGGATGTGGTGGTCAAGGTCCAGCTTGATATAGTATTTCACCATCTCCAGGACTTCCTCATCCTCCTGGGTAGCTGTACCTTCCCATTGTTTCACCTTTAATTCTTTTTTCCGATGGGCTATCCGGTCGCGGGTGAATTCCAGGTATTCGCGGGTGAAGAAATGGTCGTACATCTCGACATTGATATCTTTCTGCACCACTTCAATGCCGTTTTGCCTCAGCACCGCCGTGAGGCTGGGCAGAGCCAGATAAGGGGCCGTGGGGACCCACTCAGGCGGAAATATCAACATGACCTTTTTCATAAAACCAGTGTCCAAAAATGGTTATGGGAAAAGGCGGACCGCCCTATTCCCTGCAGTTATATATTGAAGACGATATGGTATCATATCCCCTGAAAGCTGGAAACGTTGTTTGCCAACTCACCCGGAACCTTTTTCCAATTCCGAACTCCTATGGAATTCCAAGCGGCTATGGTTCTCAGCGGCCAAAGGGATTCCATTGATTTCTCTGGGATTTGAGTAAAGTTAGTGATAGCATTGTGGCAACCAAAATTCACTCGATCTGTTTGATTTCAACCCTTTAAACAAGGGCCGGGCAATGGCTCTAAAAATGATTTACCGGAGGGTTACTGAACAGAATCATATAATTCATGGAGTTCAACTTTCATCATGATTGAAAATGAAACAAGCGCGGAAAACAAAGCCAAAATCCTTCTGGATGAGGCAAATATAACATATTGTGAAACGTCTGAACGTAAAGACAGTGAAGGAAATCGAACGCTGGACGGGTCTCCCTGGGACATTGGCAAGATGGACGGGGAGTTTGACGAGGAGGATTATCAAAAAATTCTGGAACTCCAGTTACAGGCCGCCAAAATTTGCGACGATCACCCTGAACTGGAAGAAAAAACCGGAGAAATGTTTCAATCGGTCACCGCCGAAAATGCGGAAGATGTATTAAAGCAGATCATGGCGGAGCCGAATTTGCGGGATTTGGCAAAGATCGCCGTAATAATATTTTTGCTTCGCTTCCCTTCGGTTCAATCTTTCGTCAACAAGGGGCATCCCCTGGTATTGGCTATGGATGAATACATGCTGGAGAACGCCAACGCGCAAAACTGGCAGGATTACCAAAACATCGCCGAGGAATTTGGCTGGTCTGCGTGACGCTGGCTCCTCCGCGGAGGGCGACCAGCGTAGCGCTGGACCCAACCAGCCAAGGGCTGGGTCAAATATTCAGGTGCGATGGATTTATGGCTGAACAAACCTTTCTTCGTGAAATCGTCATTGCGAGCATAGCGAAGCAATCCAGAATGCCTGGATCGCCGCGCCGCTGATAGCGGCTCGCGAAGACTAGAAATTAATGTTTGGCTGGGCTCGTGAGCAAAGCGAGCGTCAGCCCTCCCGCGTAGCGGGCTTTTCCTCCCCGCGTTGCGGGGTAAATTGCCATGCAGTTTCGATACAAACTAGCCAAGGAAACTTTTAAAAACAAAAAGATTCCGCCCAAAAAAGTCCCCGGAGAAGACAGCATCTCCGCCGACCAAAGGGGCGACAACACTTCCTGGACCGATTCGCAATTATTGAGTCTGGACAAGGAAACCAAGCGGGTAGAACCAGCATTGAAATCCAAGGAGGTTTCACGCAGGGATTTGTTCTCCTTTGCGCGATTGACCGATTTTGCCGATGCGGTCGAAAAAGAAAAGAAAAAACACCATAAAAATAAAAAAGCCGAACCCGACGCCCCGAAGCCGGAGGCAACCGAAAAAACGGAGACAACTGCCACCGAAGCCCCTGCCGTCGAGGCTCATTCCGGGGAAACATCCACTGAAGAAGCTCCGGCTCCTGAGCCTCAGAAGAAAAAGGGATTCTTTCGCCGGATGGCAAACAAGTTCCGTCCCGGCTTCAAAGAGGAATCTGCCGAAACAGCAGAGAACGGTTTGGCATCCGCTAACAGCGATGAACCACGGCAAGACGTTTCGGAGCCAGCCGATGCCATCGCCGAAGAGCCATCCGCCGCCCCTGATGCCAAGCCCTATCAGGAAACAATATTTGGAATCCCCGTGGAGGATGACGACGAACCCGAATTTGACCGGCGCAACCTGCTGAAGCAGGGCGTGCATTTCTTTGCCAAACCGGCCATTGAGAAAGTTCAAAGTAAAATCGACCGGGTCAACGAAACCGTTGACAAAATAACCAAGCGCGTTCCCCTGATTCGACCGCCGGGGGCCCTAACCGAAAGACAGTTCCTGCAAGCCTGCACGCGGTGCGATAAATGTATCCACGCCTGCCCCAAGGACGCTATTCAACGTGTGCCCAAGAAAATGGGATTCCTCATCGCGGGCTCGCCCTACATCGACCCTAAGAAAATTCCCTGCGTCTTGTGCGATGATCTTCCCTGCATTCCCGCCTGCCCGGACGGCGCGTTGCTCCCGCCTCCGAACAATGACAGGTTCGAGGTAAAAATGGGATACGCCATTTTGGACAAAAAGAATTGTCAGGCATATGGCGATACTTTCTGCCAGCAATGCGTGATCGACTGTCCGGTTCCCGGCGCCATCATCCAAAAAGACGAAAAACCCATCTTCGATAAAAACATCTGCACAGGCTGTGGGGTGTGTGTGCTGTCATGCAGTACGGTGAACATCCCGCTGGCGATCAAAATCAAACCGCAAATGGTCATCGATAGCCAGATCCAGAAAAAGCGACTTGAAATAGAAAAGGCCCGCATCAAGGCGGAACGCGAAGCGGAGGAAAAAAAGGCCCGAGAAGAAGAGAAAGAGGAAGAAGATGTCGAGAGTTCCGCAACGGCGGAAAAGGAAAACGAATGAATGAAAGAATTATCTGCTTGAAACTCCTTCAGTATTTAAGTATTTTGTCCCTTCTTTATACCAACCCAAAGCTGTCACCCTGAGCCTGTCGAAGGGGGACAAGAAGATATTAGATTGGCTCATGCTTCGACAAGCTCAGCATGACATCAAGTAAAGAATTCCTTTAAAGGATTTTTTAAAGGATTTTTTCGGTAACCTGTAAAGACACCAACCTCAAACAATCCAATTTCAAAAACTCTATGACCCGTCAATTACGTAGAACCCATACCTGCGGCGAGCTGTCCGAAAAAAATATCGAGGAATCCGTCACCCTTTGCGGATGGGTCCACACCCGCCGCGATCATGGCGGATTGATCTTCATCGACCTTTGGGATAAGGAAGGCCTCACCCAGGTGGTCCTCAACCCGCAAATCGACTCGCTGGCCCATCAGCATGCGCAATCCCTGCGCGGCAACTATGTCATGGCGGTGCATGGGAAAGTACGGAGCCGTCCCGAAGGAATGGCCAATGCAAAAATGAAAACAGGGGCCATTGAAGTCTATGTGGACGACCTGGAAATATTGAATCGATCCAAAACTCCGCCGTTTTCCGGTTGGGAGGATGAGGACGTCGCCGAAGTCCTGCGGCTGAAAAACCGTTATCTGGATCTGCGTAGCGACCGCCTGCAGAACAACCTGAAAATACGCTATCAGATCACCCGCGTGGTCCGCCAGGTTCTGCACCAACACGGGTTCATCGAAGTGGAAACCCCGATGCTGACCAAAAGCACTCCGGAAGGGGCTCGCGATTACCTGGTTCCCAGCCGGTTGAATCCGAAAACGTTTTTTGCCCTGCCCCAGTCGCCGCAATTGTTCAAGCAGATATTGATGGTGGCCGGCATGGACCGCTATTTTCAGATCGTCAAATGTTTCCGCGATGAAGACCTGCGCAATGACCGGCAACCGGAGTTCACCCAGATCGACATGGAAATGTCTTTCATCGATGAGGAACAGTTGTTCCGTTTGGCGGAAGAAATGATGCAGACCATTTATAAGGAAGTTTTGGGGATTGCAATCGAGACTCCTTTCCAAATTCTCACTTACCGGGAAGCCATCGACCGTTTCGGACGCGATAAACCCGATTTGCGGTTCGGGCTTGAATTGGTCGATCTGGACGATGTGATCCAGGTAACC
>JADFGI010000220.1 GCA_022567815.1 Nitrospinota bacterium | reverse complement strand
GTCCTGTTCTTCAACATACAGGGGTTTTCCCGAGTCTTCGGCCTTCTTTAAAATTTCTCCGGTTTCATCGGGGGCCCTGATGCAAAGAACCAGGCGACCGACATCGTGCAGAAGGCCCGCCACAAAAAACCTTTCCACATTATACTCACCACTCAAAGCCGCGATGGACCTTGCCGCAAGCCCGGCGGTGATGCTGTGGCGCCAAAAGGAATCCATATCCAGTAAATCACCGGGAATTCCCTTGAACTGGTTCATGACGGAAGTCGCAAGCACCAACTGGTTCAATTGGTCGGTGCCGATGATGGTCAGTGCATGCGTGACGGTTTCCACCTGCGTGGAAAATCCGTAAAACGCGCTGTTCACAATTCTCAGAAGTCGGACGGTCAATGCAGGATCGACACTGATGATCTCACCGATATCGTCAAAAGTGCAGTCGGGATCTTCTATGGCCGCATTGAGCTTATAGAAAACCTCCGGCAATGTAGCGAGCTGATCGTCTCCTTGAATCAGTTCGGTAATATTCATTCCGCTCTTTCTTCAACTCCGCAATAAACTCAAAGTTGAATAAAATAAATCGGTGAAATGTTTTCTGGATAGATTTACCCGGCGTTCAACGGAAATTTTTTTGAATGCAATTATAAAATCGCCCCTTGAAAAGCTAATAGAAGATAAATCGAGATCAAATCAGAGTCAAGTTTTTATCTTTCATAAAAGCAGTTATATAGTTGATCCGCGCCGCAAAATTTTCTTATCCCCAAGCCAGGCAATTGATTCGTCTCCTCTTCAAAGGTTAGCAATCAAAATATTGTTTTGACGATAATAAAATCGTTTTCATGAACCTTTAAATGGAATCTTTCCAGCAGGCGACCAGCGTACCGCTGGAGGAGAAATTTACGGTCGATGGGTTTATGGCTGGCCAAATCTTCCATAGCACTGAATTTTTCTCCCTGACATTTTCCCAAGAGGTGCTCCGGGGCTCGTGAGCATAGCGAACGTCAGCCCCTCTTTTCCTCCTGCGTAGCGGGCCATCCTGTGCCTATTATGATACCTTTGCAAAACAGTATAAGATTACTATTGGCCCCCTTCGTGGAAGGGGGCTTTCTTGTTGCTCTTTTTAAAGATGTAAGGAGGGGAATTTTGAGGAGATTCCTATCACCTGAGGGTATCAGTTTTCCGGAGAACCCTCACCTTTTCGCCTTGTTTTGAGGTTGCGGCAACGGTTCCCTCCGGCGACCCATTTTCTGAATTTTCCGGCGATTCGTTTTCACCTTCCGGGTTGTCCGTATCTTTAAAAACTTTGGTTCGTTCCGCCAATTCGTACCCCAAGGCCAATATGATTTTCCGTTTGGTCGCCAGGCGGCACTCGTAGCCTTTTTCAATTCGGTCGATAGTTTGTACTGTTACGCCTGCTTTTCGCGCGAGTTCTGCTTTGCTCATCATTTTATTTTCCCTGGCCTCCCTGACTTCGTTAACGCTGGATGAAGTTTGCATTTGATAATCGTCCTTTTTTAGTTTCATTATTTATAAACCCCTAAATCAAAATCACGACAACTTGGGCAAACATGCCGGCTGTTCTCCTGCTCTTCCATAATTCCGGCCCAGCCTCGGTTTCTGACCTTTTGCTTGAACTGCTCCCTGCGCTCATAGGAATGAAAATCCACCCCCGCACGCATGGTGGAGTCGCAAAAAATGTTGTCGCAAACAACTACATATTGCGTGACAGACTTAATCATGGCTCTTTACCTCATTATCAATTTACGTTTAAACTGCCCGATTATTTCCAGGTCCGAAATACTTCGCTTGTCCCTGTTGGATAGAAATTTCTGCATGGCTTAAAACTTCCGAATCTGAAGCCCGCGATGGCCTCTTGACTTCTGAAATTAATGAGAAAAATTACAACCAAAACCCGCGTAACCCATTGAATTTATGGGAGTCAAAAATCAATCAACCGTAACTTATTGATATTTAATGAGCAATCTTCGTGCCATTTATAACTTATTAATTTTAAACGGTTTATTTTGAATTCGGACTGTCAATTATCCTGCAATTGGAGAGAAATTTGACGTTATTACAGGTATAAATTTAATCGAATAAATTAATTTGTCTGGAAGAAAGCAATCTTTGGGTGGTGGTGTTTTGGGCAAGGCTGGCGATTCGAGGTCGTGAAATTTGAGACAATCCTGAAGTTTTATGATAGCAAGCGTCTAAGGAAAATCGCCTGCATGCTAAGGGATGGGGTATATGCCGGTCAAAATTTATCTAGGCTTGCCAGGGGAAATCAGGGGTCGGAGTTTTTCTTCATGATTTTGACAGCGCTGTAATAGGTGGTATCCGCCCGGTCGTAATCTCCCGCATCTTCGTAAAGTTCCGCCAGTTTGCGCAGGGATTTACCCACATCGGGATGGTCATTGCCCAGGGAGTCTCTCCTGATTTTCAGCCCTTTCAGGAGAAATAGGGCCGCTTTTTCATACTGCCCAATATCTCTATTATAGGCCGCCATGGTGTCGAGAGAAAATGCAACGTTCGGGTGAATGGGTCCCAAAGCATTTTCTCTGATGGCCAGGGAGCGGCGGACCAGAGGTTCTACATTGTCATATTGCCCTATGGCAATGTAATACATTGCCAATCCATCCAGGGAAAGAGCCAGGTCGGGATGACGCGGGCCGAGAATTTTTTCCCGGATGCTCAGGGAGCGGACGATCAGTATTCTGGCCTTTTCATATTCACCCATTTCCAGGTAGAAGTCCCCCAGATTGCAGAGAGTGGTGGCAAATCCGGCATGGTTTGTTTGTACAGCTTGCTTGTAAATATCGAGCGCTTCTTGATAAATGGATTCTACCTTTTCGTCATTGTCCTCCATCCGATGATAAAGCCGGGCTAAATTATTCAGAGAGGCGGCAACGTTGGGATGACCGAATCCCAAAGCGTTTCGTAAAATTTCCAATGATTGTTCGTACAGGTTTTCTGCCTGGGGATATGCACCAGTCGCTTCATACAAGCGAGCCAAATTATTGATAACCGCCGCCTGATTAGGATGCCGGGGACCAAACGATTTTTCCAACACCTTCAGAGACTTGTAAAAATACTTTTCCGCAGGCCCGTATTGGCTTTTATGGTAATGAATCAACGCCAGGCTGTTGTATGAAACCGCCAATTGGGGATCATCAGGGTCAAGAAGCTTCTTATATATTTGCAGTGATTTTTCAAATAAGGGTTTGGCCCTGTCGTAATCCCCCAGATTCCGGTAAATCTCCGCAAGTTTGTTAAGTGAAGCGGCCAGCCCAGGGGTTTCCCTGGTTCTTTCAGCCTGGTGGAATTCAAAAACCTGGATGGCGGGGGGAAGCGCTTGCAGGTAATTCCCCGAATCATAATACGCGGTGGCCTGTTGATCCAACTCTTCAATAGTGAGGGAATGGCCCTGCCCTTCCACCGGTAAATTATTAGAGGTTATCAAAAAAATCACCAGTCCAAAGGCCAGTAAATACCTCCGCCAAGAATTTGGTGCGTTCCTATTTATGTTTTTGCTTAGGGACTCAATATTCATTTTAGAAAATTTTTTGGTAAAAGGAGAGTAGAGAAATATCTCAGCTGAAATAGTTTTCGCCTCCTATTAAAAAAAAGGAATTTTTCCTCATTTGGGAAAATGGGACCATCCCCTTAACTCTTTCCGATTCATTCCCGCCAGCGGGTTTTATATCCCGTGGCTTGCCACGTCTTTTAAAGGAAAACCTTTGTCAGATACCCCGTCCGCTTGCGGTGGGGTCGTTCATTAACTTAGAACTCAAAAATTATCGGCTTTAAAAAAAATTAGTCGCCTATAATTTAACATTATTTTATAGTAATTTGTTGATAATATTATAGAAATTTTTAGACCACAACAACTTATATAATTTTGGAAGAGATTTGGCTGGGCCAGCGTGACGCGGGCTCCTCCGTGGAGGGCGAGTTTGCTCGCGCCGTGTAACGTTTTTCCGGGGCTGGTGAGCACAGCGCACCCTTGTGTGGCATGCAAGCTAATGAAGAGGATTTAATAGGCATGAAGACAATGGTGAAATATCACAAATGCTGAATTATTTTTCCAGAGGATTCAGGGCCTCGCGTAGCGTCAGGCCCAAGTTTCCTCCCCACGTAGTGGGGCAATGGTGAAATATCACAAATGCTGAATTTTTTTTACAGATATTTTAATCGGGAGATTTGGGGGGCTGGTGAGCAAGTTCGCCCTCCGCGGAGGAGCCCGCGTAGCGGCTTATATCCAGTCATCCAGGTCGAACTGTGCAATGCATTCAGGGCTTCGCATATCCATAAACAAATCCGCCTGGTCAAATTTGATATTGAATTTTTCCAAGCGTTCGCATTCAAGGCCAGCGGCCTCAATTTTTGCCTTGTTTTCTTCCATCGTTGACAATCGGGCATACTCCAGCACCACGGTGAAACCGGTGGCCGCCTTGAATTGCAGAATGTAACGCTCGTCATTACCAATATTTTCGGACAAAGATTCATCCATCATCATCTCCATTATTTTTTCCTGAAACCGAGAATACGCTTGTTCCAGACTTTGATGTCATCTACCTGGTATCCGATTCTTTTTCATCGCAGGCCTTGCAATTCAAGGTGGAACCGATGAATTTTTCTCTTCCTTTCATGGTAATCACCCAGGGCCGGTTCATCCACGGTGGATTGTGGCGAACGTGTTGCCCATGACCGCAATCCAGATTGGCCACCCAATCCAGAGTTTCATCCTGATGAAAACCAAATTAACGACCCCGTTGCAAGCGGACAGGGTATCCGGCAAAGGTTTTCCTTTAAAAGACGTGGCCAGCGTGACGCTGGACCCGATTGGCAACATCTTTCTCTGCCGGTATACATTATCAAGGCAAACGATTATTGCCTGTTGCCCCTAGCTAGTAGCCACGAGGTATAAAACCCACTGGTGGGAATGATCCGGCGTTTCATCTGGACTCAATCGTAATAGGTTTTCTTGCAGTTCATGCCGTCATGTTAGCATGAAAAAGTCACCGCCAAAATGACTGCATTCAGACGGCGCCTTAAGGGATACATGATTTTTTTCCGGTTGGCTTGGATAAATGGTTCCCCATAAACCAGATAATATTTGTTTCCCCGTTTTATTCCCACCCGTGGCTTCATACCCCGCCCCGCAACGCGGGGAGGACCCCGTTACACGGGGAGGAAAAGCCTGCTACGCAGGGGGGCTGACGCTCGCTTTACCCCTACGGGGCATGAAGGCAAAGGTCGAATATCACACGCTCACGAGCCCCAAAAATAACGTTACACGGCGTGAGTAAACTCGCCCTCCGCGGAGGAGCCAGCGCCACGTTGGCCGATGGCGGCGGTGCCGCTAATTAAGTCTATATAGGCTTATGATTTTGTTTGGGGCGGTTCAAGGTTCCGGTCCAGTGATTCCGCAAGTTTTTTGAGGGTGTTGGAGATTTCCACGGGATAGG
>JADFGI010000219.1 GCA_022567815.1 Nitrospinota bacterium | reverse complement strand
GGCCCAGCCTTCGTGTTCGCGATACAGATCTCCGATTTTATCAAACTTTTCCTGGAGATGGTAAAGCGTAAGAATCTGGTTGCCAACGACATCCATGAATTTGAATCCGATGAGATAGCCAAACATACCGCCGAAGACAGACGCGGCGGAACAAAAGAACGCATATCGAAGCCATAGTGCGGGCATGGCCACGGTCATCGCGATGAGCAGAATATCCGGCGGAATGGGGAAGAAGGAAGATTCGGCAAACGAAATGATAATCAGCGCGGGAAGCGCATAGGGGGTGGCGGCCCAGTGCAGGACCCAGTCATACATCGATCGAAAAAGTTTCATGTTTGGCTTTCAAATAAGAAATCAGTTAGTGAAGTTTACAACAGATTCAGCGGGTCCACATCAATGGAAAATTTGACCTTGCCCTTGAAAGGAGATTTGAATTCCTTCAGATTTTTTGCCTGGTCGAGGACGGAGCGAAGCGTCCCGGCACTTTTTGCCCGCAAAAGAATATGCCAGCGGTATTTGTTTTTGATCTGGTAGAGAGCGGCGGGGGAGGGGCCCACCATCTCGATGCCTCTGGCGCGTGCGACAATCCGCGCCAAGGGTTCTGCTAATTCCCGCGTCGCTCTTTCCCCCATAGCTTCACTCTCGCATTCGATGCCAAGGGCGGCCATGCGGGTGAATGGAGGATAGTTTAATTTTTTTCGGTTAACTATTTCTTTTTCATAAAACTTTTTAAAATTATGCTCCCGCACAAATCCAAATACGTAATGCGATGGTTCGTGAGTTTGAATAATGACTTGTCCGGGAACTCGCCCCCGCCCTGCTCTGCCCGCCACCTGGGTGAGCAGTTGGAAAGACCTTTCGGCGGAACGAAAATCCGGGATGTTCAATGAAATGTCGGCATGCACCACGCCCACCAGGGTGACGTTGGGGAAGTCATGTCCCTTGGTGATCATCTGCGTGCCGATGAGAATGTCGATTTCCCCCGCGTTCATCAATTGGTGCATGGATTCAAAGGCGGATCGGCCACGGGTGGTATCGCGGTCTATCCGGACCGTCCTCGCTTGCGGAAACAGCCGCCGGATTTCGTCCTCCAACCGTTGCGTCCCGTATCCGCTGAATTTAATCACTTGCCCCTGGCAGTCGGCGCAGGATTTGGGAACACGCGCCGTGTAGTTGCAGTAATGGCACCGGATCAAATTATCCTTGCCGTGAAAGGTAAGCGTCACGCTACAGTAATGGCAGTCGAACACAAACCCGCACTCCTTGCAGAAAATATAGTTTGAAGTGCCTCTGCGGTTGAGGAAAAGAAACACCTGCTCCTTGCGGTCCAGGCGATGGCGGATAGCCGTTTTGAGTCTCCCGGAAAGAATGGTGAAGTTTTTCTTTTCATCCTTTTCCTTTTGCATGTCCACGATTTCCACCACCGGAAGCAGGCGGTCCTGAACTCGTTTGTCCAGCGACAGGTAGTGGTATTTTCCCGATTCCGTGTTGGCCAGAGATTCCAGCGACGGGGTCGCGGAGCCCAGGATCACCACCGCATTTTCCGACCGGGCGCGGACGATGGCCGTGTCTCTTGCGTGATAGCGCGGACTTGAATCCTGTTTGTAGGAGGAGTCGTGCTCTTCGTCGATGACGATCACGCCCAGATCTTTAAAGGGGGCAAAGATGGCGGACCGCGCTCCCACCACGATGGAGACGCGTTTATCCTGAATCTTTTTCCATTCCAGATAACGTTCCCTTTGCGACAGGCCACTGTGCAAAATGGCAACATTTTTGCCGAACCGTGCGTGAAACCGCGAGACGGTTTGCGGGGTCAGCGATATTTCCGGAACCATCATGATCGCGGTTTTTTTCAGTTCGAGAGCTTTTTGAATGCAACGGATGTACAGTTCGGTTTTTCCGCTTCCGGTGACGCCATGCAGAAGATAGGTTTTGAATTCCCCAACATCGAGCGAGTGGTTTAATTCTTTAAACGCCCGTTTCTGGTCTGGCGTAAAAGGCAGGTGGGCTTCCGGCGACCAGGAGGCATCCGCCTCGTCCGGTTCTGAGTCGCGGTGGTTTTTGATCGTTGTAACTTCCGCCAGGCCTTTTTCCTGCAATTTTTTAAAAGGCGCCGCATAGGAAGGAATTTGTTTTGCGAGTTCCTTCAGGGTTTTTTCTCCATCCAGTAGCAGAGTATAAATCGCTTTTTGTTTGGGACTGCGGCCAAGAAGTTTTTCCACTTCCTCGTGGTCGGGCGCAGGAGTGACGGCTCGAGCCAGTTTTTCGTATTGGTATCGGACCACGCTCCGGTTTATATGCAATTGCGATTGCAGACACCCTGTTTGCTTTAGCCGGGCCAGCGCGTAGGCGCTGAATTTATCTTTTAGAAAACGCCGCAATTGATTGGGCGTGACCTGACCGCGTTGCTGAACGGTTTTCAGGATGATCGACCAGGATTCCTTCAAGGTTCCTTCATGGAGGGCAGACGCCCCTTCTGGAGAAAGGGTCAGGATTTCCCGGCTTTCATCCTCCAATCCCGCGGGCAAAGCGGCCTTGACTGCTTCCCCCCAGGAAGACTGATAATAATCGGCGATCCACTTGGTAAGGGACAGGATTTCCGGGGACAGAACGGGATCAGTGTCGAGGACATCTTCGATATCTTTGATAGCAAGGGCCGGGTCGTGGCTATCGGACAGGGAAACCACATAACCCGTGAGCTTACGCCTGCCAAAAGGGACGAATACCCGAATCCCTGGTCGAACAATGGAATGGAATTGAGAGGGAACCGCATAGGTGAACGAATCCTTGAGGGGCAGGTTCAACACGACTTCGGCAAAGATTTTTTGATCTTCAGGTTTCTGCCGGGTTAGTGGTGGATCAATTGTTGAGGGCAAGGTCATGTCTAAAAAAAAAGGTTTGGCAGGAGTTTATCAGACAGCGTACCGCTGGACCTAACCAGGGTAGCCCTGGAGCTTACATTAACGCGTTAAAGGTTTATGGTTAACCAAATCCTGTTACTCGTAATTGCGGGCAGAGCTTAGGTAGAATATCACAGCCACGTCACCTGTGGCGGTTCGCGATGACGATCATATTGTGCAGGGTCTATTGTTTTCAGGGGCTCGTGAGCACAGCGAACGTCAGCCCTCCTGCGTAGCAGGCTTTTCATCCCCGTGTAACGGGGAAAGAAATAATTGACTCGTAAAATGATTTCCTCTAGTCTTTTGCCTTTCCAACAGATTGATGGATATCATGTTTCACCCTTTAAGGTGCGGAAGGATAAAAGAAAATGAAAGTAGGCGATACGGTTAAAATAGATTTTGCGGGTAAGAAAAAAGAAGGCGTGGTTCACAAACTATTTTCCAACACGGTGTATCTGAAGATGGATTTTGACCGCGACAAGGGAAAAATTGTGAAACGCAAACTCAGCGAGATCGATAAGGGAAAATCAGGCAAGAAAAAGGCAAAAGCGAAATCCGATAAAAAATAATTTTTTAGGGCATCTCTAAAAAATCAACCTGGACTATGAGCCAATCCCTTATATTTAAGGATTGGCGATTGCAAAGGCCAAAAAATATCAATTGTTAGAGATCCCTTTTAAAACCTTCCTCTAACCCCCTTTAAAATGGGGGGACCTTCCCCCTCTTCTGCTAAAAATGTGTAGACCGCAGAGATAGGCAACACCTGTTCGGGGACATGGATAACACATTTACATAAGCAGGAGATTTTATGTTTGGCAAAATCGAACACATTATAGAAGTAGTTATTTTCCGGAGCAGGTGGTTATTGGCCCCATTCTTTCTGGGGCTGATTGTCGGCATCATACTGCTCTTGATAAAATTTATACAGGAACTGGTTCATCTTTCGACCCATGTCATAACAGCCACTGATACTGATATTATTATTGGCATTCTGACCTTGGTAGACATGTCCCTGGTTGGATCTTTACTGCTAATGATTATCTTTTCTGGTTATGAAATTTTTGTTTCAAAAATAGACGTTGCCGAACATGCCGATAGACCTGAATGGATGGGCAAGGTTGATTTTGGCGGGTTAAAATTAAAAGTCATTGGAGCCATCGTTGCAATTTCCGCAATCGATCTGCTGAAAACTTTTGTCGAGATTTCTGATGAACCTACCGATGGGAATACAGAAAGTTACTTTTGGAAAGTCACTTTCCACATGGCCTTTGTCCTGAGCGGGGTAATATTTGCCTGGATGGATCGAATTTCTGCGGAGACAAAACGGCATTAGAGCCTTAAACCCATACTCAGGGCAGATCGTCTTTGCCCGGTTGCTTAGAAGTAGGTTTTCAGGTCAGCTTGTTTTTTGAGGTTTTGAAGGTAAGCCCGTGTTGCCTGGGAGCTCTTTCTTTCCATCAGCGTTTTGCGGATGTTTTCCTTTTCATTTTCAAAAGACCGGTTGACTCCGGGTTTTTTGCCGGTCACCTTGAGGATGTGAAGCCCGTGTTTGGTTTTGAAAATCCCGCTCACTTGGCCCACCTCCATGCTGAAGGCCCTTTCGCTGAAGGGTGGGAACATCTTCTTTTTCTCAAAGAACCCCAGGTCGCCTCCCTTGGAAGCCAGGCTGTCCTGGGAAAACTTTTTCGCTAATCCGGCAAATTCCGTTCCCGCTTTTATTTGATCCAGAATCGATTCCATTTTTTTCCTGACATTTCGTTCTCTTTCCGGGCTACTGTCCGGTGGCGATTTGATGAGGATGATACTCGCCCTTGTTTTGTCTTGAGTCTTGAACTTGCTACTATTTTTTTCGTAATATTTTTTCAGATCCTGCTCGCTGATTTGGATTTTGGATTCCACTTCTTTTTTGATGACTTGATCCATGACCAGATCGGTGCGCAATTCTTCCTGATATTGGTCCAGGGTCATTCCGCGATTTTTCAGTTTATGCTCGAACACCGAGTCGGATTTAAAAGATGTTTTGACCTCGGTTAATTTATTTTTGACCATTTCAGGGGTGGCGGAAACGCCAATTTCTTTTCCTCGTTGCAACAAGAGCGTCCGGCCAATCTCATCGTCGACCAGTTTTTTGACCGCCGTTTTCAACTGGTCGGGACTCAGCGTCATGCCCTTTGCCTTGTATTTGCGAATAGCTTTATTCAGTTCCCTATAAATGACTTCGCTTTTGATATCTTCACCATTGACCCTGGCGACCACTTCCGGCAAACTGATGGGCGGTTTGGCGTCATGTTTGTGTCCCGAATGGGCGAAAATTTCTGACGCGGCCATTACCATTAAAAGCGATGCCAAACTAAGGATCGCGATGCGTTTAAAGTTACCAATCCGAAACATATTGACCTCTTCTCATGAGTGAAAGCGTTGGAAATTTGCAGATTATGGAATCAATTCAAGCCTAAACATTCGTTTTAGGCTTGTCAACCGATTTTGTTTTTCAGGGGTGGAGGGGAAAACATGCCTGACGGGTCAATTTTGCTCCATTTGCATGCGGAGCGAGCGGAACAGGAACAGGGTGACAACGGT
>JADFGI010000003.1 GCA_022567815.1 Nitrospinota bacterium | reverse complement strand
GTGAAAAAAGGAAAAGATAACCTCTTTGCTTCTTCCTTCGTGATATTCCTCCTTAGCTCTCGTGCCTCGCAATAGGTACAAGGGAGATTTCCAGCCTGTCGCAGTCGTCTCACACCGGAGCCTATAGGTTGGATTTGCGAGGCTTTAAATATAATACTTAGTGTGATATAGTCAGCCAATATTGTTCATGTCAGATGGTGAAAAAAGTTGCGGATTTTTAAAAATGCCTGGTTTCGGCGTTTGGCACGACGGCAAAAAATCAGTGACAAGGCTTTGGGAGAAGCCGTGGCCAGAGCGGGAAAAGGCCTTATAGACGCTGATTTAGGAGGCAACGTCATTAAACAGCGCATTGCCCGGCCGGGTCAGGGAAAATCTGGTGGATACAGGACGATCCTCATTTTTAAAAACAGAGATAAAGCTTTTTTTGTTTATGGGTTTGCTAAAAGTGAACGGAAAAACATAGATCAAAGAGAAACAGACATGTTCAAAAAGGCCGCAAAGAAGTTACTGGCCTTGTCCGATGAGCAAATTCAAAGCCTGATTGAAAATGGCGGATTAACGGAGGTTAAGCCATGAGAAAGAAAAAACAATATAAGTCAGAAGCCTTTGCGGCCATTCACGAAACAATGGATTCACTGCACCAGATAGGCGCAATTGACAAAATAACCATGCGGGATTTTGATACCGCATGCCTTGAAACCGTCTCAGAAATAGAACCAAAGGCCATACGGGATTTACGCAAGAGAGAACATGTTTCACAGCCTGTTTTTGCCATGTATCTCAACGTGTCTAAAAACCTTGTTTCTGATTGGGAACGCGGCGTTAAAAAACCCGGAGGCCCTGCCCTGCGCTTGCTCAACATCGTGCAAAAACACGGTCTGGATGCTTTAACCTAATACCCTCAACTTGAACTTGCCTTTGAGATTGATGATTCCCTCATAGAGAGCGTGCGGTGGCAATCGTCCAAAAGTTTTTGCGCATTCTGATACGTGTCATCTTTTTTTAGGGCGCTTTCCAGATGCGGAACGGCTTTTTGACAACGCAGGGTTTTGGCATACATCTCGCCTAAAATGTATTCCAGATGCAGGTTGTCCCGATCTACCATGCGGTAACGGGTCGCATAATCCAGAACGTTCCCCGGCTCTCCCAGGGCCCGGTAACTGAACACGATGCTTTGCAGAATTTTTTCATTCAAGGGATCTTTATCCAGAGCCCGCAAGGAATAATCCAGCGCCTTTAAATACTCTTTCTTCATATTGTAAAACTGCGCGGTCGACAAGATCAGTCCTTGATTATCGGGGTCGGCGGACAGGTTTTTCAATAATTCGACCAGGCCAATTTCCTGCATGACGGTGCGAAATTGCCGGGGATCTTTTTTGGCGACGGCGGTAAATTTTTGTTTGGCGTCATCGCCCCGCCCCAATTCCAACAGATCAAGTCCAATATACAAATCGGCGACACTCCTTTCAGGCGCCTGCTCCGGGATTTTTTCAAATATGTCCGCACTCTGTTGGTATTGGCCCAACTGATAATACATGTGCCCCAGGTTCAGCAACGCTTCAACATTGTTCGGATCTCTTTCCAATTTTTTGACCAATCGGGCTACCTGGTTCCGCCCTGCCTGCAGGTGGTAACGAATGAGGTTGTTGTCTTCCACCAGGGAAAGGGCCTTGAGAAGCTGTCCCCGATTGCCATACATGACACCCCGTTGATAAAGATCCATCACCTGATAATAGCGTTCCAGCCGCGAACGGTCGGTTGCGGAAAGATGGGTGATGCGCCGGGCGATGTCCGCAAAGGGCGTCCGGTTGAAAACATATTTTTCTATTCCCGATCTGCCAATAGTTCCTCCCAGATCGAGGTAAAACTCAATGATGGGGCGGTTATCCGTAATTTCGTCGTAGCCTTCCGCAACAGCTTCGATTTCATTTTCGAGGAACCAGATGTTGCTGAGGAAGGAATACACATTTTCAATTTCGATTTGGGCCATAGCTTCGCGGATGACGGGTTCCTGAAAGCGTTGTTTCAATTTTTCAAAATCCAGCTCAATGGGTTGGTCCGACCCGATGATGAGGATTTCGTTGGCCACCGACATCCAGGCGATCACATGCGGAAACACGGAATGAAAGGTCTTGAAATGCATGGCGACTTCCTTTTCACCCTGGCTGTGAAGCGGTATCCACTGCGCGACAATGCCCCCCGGCTTCAGCCGGCTTTTGGTCAGCTCATAATATTCCTTAGTGTAAAGGTTGACGGTGAAGGCGGTTCTGGGCGGCGGCGGTTCGGAGGTGATCACATCGTACTTTTTCCCGGTGGTCAGCAGGTGGTTTCTGCCGTCCTGCAATATGATATTCACTTTCGGATTGTTGAGCGCGTCGTGGTTTTCCGAGGCAAATACTACTCCGGCGCGGATAACGCTGGCCGAAAGTTCCAGGCTGTCCACCGAACGTACGCGGGGATGAATTGCCGCCGCTCCGGTCGTCTGCCCGGTTCCGAAACAAACGACCAACACGTCTTCCGGCGAATCGAGCAATAAAATCGGCACATGGGCGAACAGCTTCATATAGCGCGAGGCGATCACGTTCGAGGCGGACATGGAGATGCCATTGGTAATCAACCGTTTCGCTTCCGGGTCGAGCATTCCATAATTGTCCTTGAACACGGCGACGGTGTCGGTCAATCCCTCCTCGAAAAACAGGAGTTTATTGATACTGCGGTTGCCCGCACTGTCGCGCATGAAAAACCGGTCGAGCAGGTTATCTGGAATAGCGATATTGATGAAAAGGATCACGCCGGCAAAAACAGCGGCCATCCCCCGGCGAATGGAGACGGATAAATAGGAACCTTTGAGAAAAAGCAGGACACCGAGCAGAAGGTTCAACGAGGCGATGAACATCAGGCTTTTCTGGCTCCCCCATTGCGGCAAAATTAAAAACCCCATCAATAAAGATCCTAAAATAGCGCCCAGAGTGTTGGACCCATAAATCTGCCCCGTCGCCCGCCCGATATTTTTATATCCGCCGGAAACAATCTTGATCAAAATGGGAAAGGTCATTCCTAAAAACAGGGTGGGAACCAGCATCAGGCTGGAGGAATCCTTGAAATAACGGAAAAACGCGCTCGCTGGATCGGTCAATTTATAACTGTTCCAGGGAGCTGAAAGCAGGTCGTTCATATTGTACAGAGAACCGATCACGAACAACCCGGTTCCCACTTGCAGACAAATCAGAACGGTTCGCAAATTGGCAACGCGCGAAATCACCGGAATGACCAGCACGCTTCCCAATACGATTCCCAGCAGGAAGACCGCCAGCATCATGCTGAAGGAATACACCGTGCTGGAAATACTGAACACCAGCAAGCGGGTCCACACCACCTCGTAAGCCAGCGCGGTGAACCCACAAATCAGGCTGACTCCCATCCAGACTTTTTGGTCGGAGTCGAAGGAAAACGTTGGAAAGGAGAGTTTAGGCAGGGGAACCCATAACTTGTTTCCGCCGCCGGAATCCTGATAAATACGGAGTGCGCTGATGCCCACGAAAAGATTCAGCAAAGCCGCCGCGAGCGCGGTTTGCAAAACCCCAAAGGCGCTGATGAACACAAACCCGGTGAGAAGACACCCCACAACAGCCCCCAGGGTGTTGACGCCGTATAAAATGCCTATCTGCCTGCCCAACTTGGAGTTGTCCGTAACATAGTATTTGCTGATGATGGGCAAGGTGGCCCCCATCAGGGTGGTAGGTACAAAAATCAGCGTGAAAGCCAGAACGGCTTTAACGCCGTTTTGAATGAGCAGGGAATCCGGGAGCCAGACATGGATCCAGGAATAAAACGCGGAAAAATTTGCCAAAAAAAGTGATAAAAGGCCGCAAAGGACGAAAATTCCGATTTCGATCCACCCGTAAATTAGAAGAGGTAAATGGGCCGATTCCGCTTGATTTTCCCCCGGTTGCAAATCGTCGCCGGTAGAATCAACCGACGGGCCGGACATACGGTCGATAGCAACGCCAAACAGATAACTGCCAAATCCCAGGCCTGCCATAAAAGCCGCAAGAACAACGGAGACGGAAAATACCGTATGTCCGAACACCAGGGTGAGCATCCGGGTCCAGACTATCTCATAGACCAGGGCGGTGATCCCGGAACCGAAAAAAAGAAAATAAATGATCGGAGAACGTTTCATGAAAAAATATTTTACCAGCCAGCGTACCGCTGGCCAGCCTAGGGGCTGGACCCAATGTTAACGTGCGACCAGCGTAGCCGCTGGACCCAATATTAACGCGCGACCAGCGTAGCCGCTGGACCCAATATTAACGCGCCGATAGGTTTTTGAAGACTTAATAGTTTCCCTATAATCGATAGGGTCTCAAGGGCTCGTGAGCAAGTTCGCCCTCCGCGGAGGAGTCAGCCCTAATATTCTCCTCCCCTGTAAGGGGCAAATTAATTGACAATGGAAGCGGTATCAAGTATTTTTTTAGTATAAGAAACCTTTTTTGAAAAGCTTGTAAATCCCGGTATCGGGTGCAAATTCATGGAAAACTCCAGGACTGAAAAAATCGATCATCCATACGCTGAAGAGAATGGCGTCGAATGGACCGAAGAAGCGTGGGAACGGGTAAAACACGCGCCGGAATTTGTGCGTCCCGGGATTAAAAAATTGATGGTGCAAAGGACTGTCAAGCGGGGATTCAAATTTGTCACTTCAGATTTCCTGACCGAAATTCGCAATGAATCGATGATGCTGGTTTCCAAACGGGTCAAGCAGTTCGGATTCGAAGAGCTGTCGATGGGCGCATTCGAGGAGGCCAAGGAAAAAATGAAAGAAAGTCCCCGCAAGGTAGAGGTCATTGAGGAAATTCAGGATTTCCTCGCCCTGCGAACCGAAAAGAAAGACGACATCATCGAGAAATTCAAAGATTATATAGATGTCGCCCCCACTTCGGGGATGCCCTGGAGCAAGGAAGCCCTCGCTAAAATGGAAAAGGTTCCGTCCTTCGTCCTCGGCATGGCCAAACAAACCATCGAAGGACGCGCCCGTGAACGTGGCGACAAAATGATAACTCCCGACATGATCGAGGAAGTGTTCAACAATATCATGCCCGCCTCCGCCAAAGAGGCGATGGGCATGGAAGTGACGGAAGAAGATTTAAAACGCGACGAACAAGCGGCCAGCGAACCGGAACAACCTCCGGAGCTTCAATTATTCTGGCACGATGAAGCGCTGGACAAGGTGAAGCGCATTCCGATTGCCTTCATCCGCAATATGGCGATCAAACGGATCGAGCAGGAAGTGACTAAAGAGGGTAAAACGGAAGTCACGGCAGAATTGTTTCATAAATACCGATTCACATTTTGATATCGAGGTCTGAACAGAGGCCTCTATTAGTTTATATTTTTTGGCTGTTGCAATCGTCACCCCCTCATTTTAAAAGGGGGTGACTCATCATTCAGATTGATTTTTTTGGAGGCACCCGTATGTCTATCACCGCAAATTGGATTTTCGTCATTGGGCTTGGCATTCTCGGAAGTTTAACCATGTTTTTGGTTAGGAGCCCAAAACCCGTTCCCATCCGCATCAAAAGTCAACGCAGACGCAGATAAATCTTTCAGCCGAAAACAAATGTTTAGCATTGTTCTCTTTTCTACATCCCGGTAGGGTTATCGAGGAACTCTGTTTGCAGATTGAATTTTTCTTCGAGGTGGCGGCCCACGGCTTTTACTCCTCCCGTTTCGGTCGCATAATGGCCCGCCAATATTAGTACACAGTCGCCTTCAATGGCTTCGTGGAAGTGATTATTGGCTCCCTCGCCGGTGATATAGCAGTCCAGTTTTTCCTCCTGTGCCTGATGCAGAATGTCCGCCGCGCCTCCGGTCACCAATCCTACCGTTTGCACCTCGCCCGTTCCAATGACTTTTACCGACGCGTTTAAGCGTGTCTCCAAAAGTTTCCCCAGAGAATCAGCGGATTGAGAAGAAATTCTGCCTTTCAATCCGATATTTTCCCCGCCGTATTCACCGAAAGGCTCCAGATGTTCCATATCAATGAGGTCCGCGAGGGCGCGATTATTTCCCAGCACCGGGTGCATGTCCAAAGGGATATGCGCGGAATACAGTCCCAGGTTGGCGCGGAACATGGCGGACAGTTTATCGTAATAGGCTCCGCGAATGGGCTGGACTCCGCTCCAAAATATTCCGTGGTGGACGAACATCATGTTACACTTTTTTTCAATGGCCAATTCGATGGTCGCCTGGCACAAATCGACTGCCAGCCCCAACTTGCCAATCTCCCCGGTGTTTTGCACCTGGAGTCCATTGACGGCATTGGGCGCGTCCTTGATGGATTTGATATCCAATAATTTATCGAGATAATGGCTGAGTTGCTGGATGTCCATAACCGCGAGTATAGCGGAAAACTCTTGAATTTTGACATTCAAAATTTTCAACTGTCAGCCAAGCTTTTCGAAGGGTTACAAGCGGTTATAAAATAGGATTCATGCTTCGACAGGCTCAGCATGACATTAGGGAAATATCGTCTTGAATTGACTTTTTCAGCAACCTGTTAGAGATGCCCTTAAAACGGTCTTCCTTTAAAACTGTCACCCTGAGCCTGTCGAAGGGTGGCATTGTTCGTAATCTGGTTTCTGAACTCTCTAAATTTCCCTGGATCCATTGGATGAAAAAATACTTCGTTTACATCCTCGAATGCAATGATGGAAGTTATTATACAGGCGTCACCAATAACCTTGAGAAAAGGTTATATGAACATGAAAATGGTTTGATAAAGGGTTGCTATACTCATGGCAGAAGGCCGGTGCATTTGGTTTTTTGTGATAGTTTTATAAAAATTCTGAATGCCATCGAAAGGGAAAAACAAATTAAAGGTTGGTCACGAAAGAAAAAGGAAGCCGTGATAAATGGAAAATTTGAAATATTGCCTGAATTATCAAAAAATAAAACTGATAAACACAATCACCCTTTGACAGGCTCAGGGTGACAGTAAGGCTTGTTCTGTTCAAAAGATTAATTTAAAACGACAATGGTCAACTTCATTATAAAAAATATCGTTCAGCGGATTGTTCTGCTGGTTTTTATTTCGATCATCTCTCACGCGATTGTTCACCTGGCTCCGGGAGAACCGAGCCTGGTCGATCCTTCCAATCCGCGCATGAAAGCGGAGGACATCCAGAGAATCCGCGCGGCGTTCCATTTGGATGAACCGCTCCACGTGCAATATTTTTTCTGGTTGCAGGATCTTTATTCTGGCGAACTCAAATCGTTCAAGGACAATCAACCGGTGCTTGGAAAAATATGGGATCGGTTTCTCAATTCATTGCCGCTGTTTATCCTGGCAACTTTTATCACCTGGTTTCTGGCTTTTCCCATTGGCATTCAGGCGGCGTTGAATCGCGGATCGACCTTTGACAAAACGAGCACTTTTTTATCTTTCGCAATGATATCCATTCCCGGCTTTTTCCTTTCTTATATTGTCATCATATTCATGGTCAAAACGTTTGACGTGCCGGTGATCGGGATGCGAACGTTTGGCCTGGAAGATTCTTCCCTGTTGCTTCAGTCGATGGACCGGATATGGCATTTGACCATTCCCGCCTTGATGTCCGCCATTGTGGGGACGGCGGTTCTTTCCCGCTACGTCCGGTCGCAAATGCTGGAAGTCATCAATCAGGACTACATCCGCACGGCGCGGGCGGTGGGCTTTTCAAACGACGAGGTCATTTACCACCATGGACTCAGAAATGCCCTACTGCCGTTCATCACCCTGTTTGGTTTGTCCATTCCCGGATTGATCGGCGGATCGGTCATTTTTGAAACCATCTTCGCCTGGCCGGGCATGGGGCGGCTGGGTTATGAGGCCATTTTGTCACGCGATTTTCCGGTGATCCTGACGCTGAATTTCATCGCGGCCATCCTGGTGCTGATAGGAACGTTCGTGTCGGACATTTTGTATGCCATCGTCGATCCCCGCATTAAATTTTGATGGACCCTATTTCATGAATCAGCAAGCCCAGATCCTTACAGCAGATGCCTTGCCCCCGCAAGTGGGCCTTTTACGGGAACGCTGGGAATTTTTCAAGCGCAACCGCATGGCCCATGCCAGTTCCATTTTCCTGGCGGCGTTGATGGTCCTGGCAATTTTGGGCAAGGTTTTAACGAGTTATATTGTGGTATTCGACCCCAGGGTGGTCCGGCTTTCGGAGAAATTTCTTCCGCCGCTCACCCGGTTTACCAGCGAAATCACACCTGCGGAAGACGCGCCGACTTTTGGCGTTTATCTGCTGGGAACGGATGAATTGGGGCGCGATGTGTTTGCCCGCATGCTGGAGGGGACTTCAGTGTCGCTGACAATCGGGTTTGTGGCCGTCGGCATCTCCATTACGGTGGGCGTATTTTTTGGCGGCATTGCCGGTTATTATGGCCGCATGAAACTTGGGTTTATTACCGTCGACACATTAATCATGCGGTTCGTGGATATCATGCTATGCTTCCCTACCTTCTTTTTGATTCTGACCGTTGTTGCGCTTTTGCCTCCTAGCATTTATAACATCATGATCATCATCGGCCTGACCAGTTGGATGGGAACGACGCGTTTTGTTCGCGCGGAATTTCTTTCCTTGCGGGAACTGGATTTTGTGACAGCGGCCCGGAGCCAGGCGATTCCTGAATGGAGAATTATCTTCATTCACATGGCGCCAAACGCCATGGCCCCGGTTCTTGTTTCGGCCACTATTGGAGTGGCGACGGCCATCCTCACCGAATCGGCCCTGAGCTTTCTTGGGTTCGGCGTGCAACCCCCCGACGCCACGTGGGGCAACATATTATCCGACGGCAAGCAGTTTATTTTTGACGCACCCTGGCTGACGTTCATCCCCGGTATCAGTATTCTCATCGTGGTGTTGGCGTTTAATCTTTGCGGCGAAGGGTTGCGTGAAGCATTTGATCCGAAACTCCGCAAAGCCCGATAACAACCAACCATTTCGTTCCATAATTTAACCAGAATTCAATTCTCATATGATTTATCTGCAAAACCTGAATAAACGGTACGGCAAAAAAATTCTCTTCAAGGACATAAACTTGCACCTGCGTCCCAAAGAAAAATTGGGCTTGATCGGCGAAAACGGCACAGGGAAAACCACCTTGTTTCGTGTCATCACTCAAATGGAATCACTGGATTCCGGAAATGTAGTTATTCGCAAAGGCGCTAAATTGGCCATGCTGGCTCAAGAACTCACCTCCGAAGAGGAAACCGTCCTGGAGCGCGTGGTAATGGGCGACAAGCATTTTGCTGAAGTCAGCCGAAAAATGCATTCCCTTGAAAACAACATGCGACTGCACGAAGAATCTCCTGAAGAATGGAGCAGACAATATGGGGAACTGCAACACGAATTCGAGCATTTGAACGGCTATGAACGGGAGTCTCAGGCACAAACAATTTTGTCCGGCCTGGGATTCAAAGAAGGACAATGGGAAAAACCGCTCGCGGAATTTTCCGGCGGCTGGCGCATGCGGGTAGAACTGGCCCGGCTGTTGTCGCGCAAACCTGATGTCTTACTTCTGGATGAACCCACCAACCATCTGGACCTTCGGTCCGTCATCTGGCTGGAATCGTTTTTGAAGTCGTATGAAGGAAGCATCCTCCTCATATCCCACGACCGGCGTTTCCTCAATAAAATTATAGAGGGCATTGTAGAACTTGACCAGGGAACGTTGACCCGCTATGCAGGCAATTACGATAATTACGAAGCACTTAAATTAGCCAGGGAGGAGCAACTTCAGGCGGAAGCTGTGAACCAGCAGAAAAGAATCGCCGAGATCGAAAGATTCGTTGAACGTTTTCGCGCCAAGAACACCAAGGCCACTCAGGTGCAGAGCCGGATCAAAATGCTCAACAAGATGGAACGCGTGGAGACGGCGACGCGATCAAAAACCATTCACTTCCGGCTTCCCCAACCTGCCCGAACGGGCAGGATGGTCGTGGAACTATCGGATGTCGATAAAAGTTATGGCCCGGTTCAGGTATACAAAAATTTTTCCACACGTTTGGAACGCGGATGGAAAGTGGCGCTGGTGGGGGAAAACGGCGCGGGTAAATCCACCCTGCTGAAACTCATGGCCGGGGTTCTAAAACACGAAAGCGGCGAGATCAAACTTGGCGCTAATGTCACCCGCGCTTATTACGCCCAGCACCATTCGGATGCGTTGAACCCCGACCACACGGTTATGGAATCGCTGGATGAGTCGGCGGGGCATCTGATGCGAACCCAAAAGCATAATATTCTGGGTGCGTTTTTGTTTTCCGGTGACGATGTGAATAAAAAAGTCGGCATTCTGTCCGGCGGAGAACGCTCCCGGCTGGCGCTGGCCCGGATATTGTCCAACCCGGCATCTTTGCTTCTGCTGGATGAACCCACCAATCACCTCGACATGCGCTCCACCGAATTTCTGGCCGCCGCGCTGGCCGATTACGAAGGAAGCCTGTGCGCGATCTCCCATGACCGGTATTTTTTGGATGGAATAATAAACCGGGTTTGGGAAATAGAGAATCAAACAATCACGGAGTACATCGGCAACTACAGCGACTACGAATACTTCAAGGCCAGGGAAGCGGAACAGAAGAAGGTACAAGTTGCCGACGCGGACTTAAAGATCGACAATAACAATCTCAAAAAGAATAAAGATCGCAAACGCAACAACGCCAAGATAAGAAAGGAGAAATACCATCAAATCAAACCCATGAAAACGCGATTGCAGGAAGTGGAAAACCGTCTGGAACAGGTGATGCAAGAAAAAACCACGGCCGAAAAGGAAATGAGCGACCCCACCATCCACCAGAAAAACCAGAGAACCCGGCTCCTGAAGGTCATCCAGCAGCAAAATAAACTCGGCAAAGAAGAAGATCAACTCATGCAGGAATGGGACGAACTGAGCCGCGCCATTGAACAGTCGGAGGCCGATTCCGTGAAAACATGATCCTCACATTTTTGGACTTTCACATCCATTCCCCGATATAATAGCCGGATGCTGTCAATTACATAAAACCTTGGCGGATTTATGCGTCCCTTAAAATCCAAAATTTTGTTTCCTGTCATCCTGATTTGTGTTGCCCTTGGAGTTTTGTTTTTTCTGGTTAAGCCAAAGCCTGTCCAAAGTGGAGAACCAGTCCCCTCCAAAATAAAGGTTGTCACCGTTGCAACCAAAAAATACAACCGGCTGATTCACGAGAAGAGCCCCTATCTTCTGCAACACGCCGATAACCCCATCTATTGGTTTCCCTGGGGAGAAGAGGCGTTCCAGGCGGCACTCGCCGAGAACAAGCCGATCTTTCTCAGCATCGGCTATTCCACCTGCCATTGGTGTCATGTGCTGGAAAAGGAATCCTTTGAAAATCAGGAGGTGGCCGACCTGTTGAACGAAAATTTCATCAGCATCAAGGTGGACCGGGAGGAAATGCCTGACGTCGATCAGATTTATATGAGCGTGGTACGGGCCATGACCGGCAGCGGCGGATGGCCGATGACCGTGGTGATGACTCCCGACCGGCAACCTTTTTTCGGCGGAACTTATTTTCCGAGGGATCAGCTCATCAAAATTCTCAGCGCCTTGCATACGGCCTGGGCGAAGCAACCGGAAAAAATCAAAGCCGTGGGCGCAAAAGTTCAGGCATTCATGGAATCCCAAAACGACATTTCCACCGGCACGGTAAAATTGGATGAAGAAATTTTAAAAAAACACTATCAACAACTTACCCTTCGGTTCGACTCTGAATACGGAGGGTTTGGCGCCGCTCCGAAATTTCCTCCCACCATGCAATTGAAAGTATTGTTACGCGTCGCCCGCCGGACGGGAGATGACAAGGCACTGGCAATGGTGGAATCCACTTTGACGCATATGGCCCGTGGCGGCATATACGATCATCTTGGAGGCGGTTTTCACCGTTACTCCACTGATCGTATTTGGCTGGCGCCGCATTTTGAAAAAATGCTGTATAACCAGGCCGGGTTGTCGTCCATCTACCTGGAGGCTTTTCAGAGTACGCAAAACAAGATGTTTGAATCCGTTGCGCGGGGAATTCTTGATTATGTGTTGCGGGAAATGACGGCGCCTGACGGCGGATTTTATTCCGCGGAAGACGCAGACAGCGAAGGCGAAGAAGGCGTGTTCTATGTCTGGCCGCTGGACGAATTGAAAAAAGTACTCACTCCAAAAGAATATGCAAAATTTTCCAAAATTTACGGAGTCACCGCCGCCGGCAATTTTGAATCCGGGAAAAAAGGAACCAATATATTACAGCTGAAGAAAGATGTTTCCTGGAAAATAAAATCCGATCCTGCCGTCAAAACGATCCATGAAAAACTTTTCGCCGTCAGGGAAAAACGCGAGCACCCGTTCAAGGACGATAAAATAATCACCGCTTGGAATGGGCTCATGCTTGGCTCTCTGGCCAAGGCGTATCAGGTTTTGAGAGAACCAGAATACCTGAGAGCCGCGCAAGACTCGGCTCGATTCATTGAAAGCCATCTTTATAGAAATGATAAATTACTGAGAAGATTTCGCCAGGGCGAAGCAAAACATTCGGGCGGACTCGACGACTACGCTTACCTCATACAGGGTCTCATCACCCTTTATGAAACAGATTTTGACGAACACTGGATTCAATGGGCTCAACGCCTGCAAAAAAAACAGGACGAATTGTTTTGGGATTCCGAGGCCGGAGGTTATTTTCTTTCAGAAAAAAATGCCAATTTTCTTCCCGTGCGTAATAAAGAATTTGCCGATAACGCCAGGCCGAACAGTAATGCGGTCGCGGTATTAAATCTACTCCGGCTTTACAACCTTACGTTTGCCAAAGAGTATCATCAGAAAGCCAAGAAAGTGTTAAGCGTGATCGGAGACAGGATGGACCGGTTTCCTACTGGTTTTGCCCAGATGTTGATCGCCCTGGATTTTTATCTCGACCGGTCCAAGGAAATTGCCGTTGTCGGACCAAAGGATTCGGCGGAAAAGAATGCCATCATCAAGATGCTTCACACGCGCTTTGTGCCCAATAAAGTTCTTGCCTATTCACCTCCAAAAGGAAATTCGCGGCTCGGCATCTTACAGGATAAATATAGCCAAAAAGGGCAAACCGTGGTTTATGTCTGCGAAAATAATATTTGCAAATACCCAACCGGGGATCCCAAAAAAGTACAGGAATTGGTGGAGGAGCGAAAAATATACTCGTTGAATTAAGGGATAAATTTCCGTGTTAATCAATAATCGAATCGAATTTCTTTCTTAAATTGCGACAAGTGATAGTTACTTCCCTTTCAATTTTAGTTCTGGTTTTTTTTATTATTCTCTCCGGCGTTGTGGTCCTTCCCGCCTTTTTTGGTTCCCCGTGGCATCCCCTATTGCCTCGAACCATCCGGGAAATTCTCGATTTTGCGGAAATTCAACCCGGCGATAAAATTTACGATCTGGGGTCTGGCGATGGGCGGATATTGATCCAGGCGGCCCACCATTATGATGCGGTTGGTGTGGGATTGGAAATCGATCCCTTGAAAGTTTGGATTGCCAGAAAACTGGTCCGGCGGGCGGGAGTTTCGGACCGAGTGCAAATTCAACGGAAAAACTTTAACGACTTTGATTTCCACGATGCCGACATCATTTACGTTTACCTGACCCATCAGGCGCTCGACCGCCTGTTCCCAAAAATATTGCCGTATCTAAAGCCATCCACCCGCATCATTTCCTACCGGTTTTGCCTGCGCAACATGCAACCCTGCAAAACCAACAACAAACAAAATCTTTTTATGTACCGATTGGATAAAGGACTGCGAGTCGATGGGTATTCGTAACTATAATTATGAGCCCACCCCTATAATAGAGACCTTTGCATAACCCGTCGTTGCGAGGAGCGTTAGGCGACGAAGAAATCCAGAGACTCTGGATCGCCACACCGCTTTGCGGCTCGCGATGACGTCTTTAGAGGTTCAGGGTAAATCCTAGGAAGATTCTTCACTTACGCAAAGGTCTCCTTAAAATAAGGGGTTGACGATTGCAGTAACCAAAAAATTTAATATTTCAGGCACACTATTTTCTCTTTTCTATTTCAACCAATCCTTCCCAGACATAGGCCAAGCGGTCTCCAGACTTCACCACCAGCCAGACCTTGCCGTTGAAACGAATTTTGGTTCGCCGGACGAGGAGGAGCCTGTCCCCCTTGTTCACCTTTTCCAATTCCGGGAAAACCGCGCCAGGTCCGCGTTTCAAGGAAACCCCGTCGATGAGCACACGGACATACTGTTTTAAGTTTGCCGGTTCAGGGTTTTTCACCTTGGGAGGCGAAGGCGTTTCAATGGCGACGGGAGGACCAGGCGGGGGAACATTCGCCGGAACCAGGGCGGGCGCAGGTGCGGGAATTTTAGCAACTTCCGGAGACTTGGGTGGATCCAATTTGGCCACTCGTGGGTTCTCGGTTTTTTGGGATTCCGCAACCTCAGGCGGTTTGGGCGATTCCGAGCGAGGTTGTTCCGGCTCCTCAATAACAGGTTTTTGCGTTTCAACAGATGCCACGGACGTGACAACGGAGGCCGTTTTACCAAATTTGACAAAAATGGGATTGGCCACAAGATGATCGACAGGACTGACTATCACATTCAACCGGTAGTACACAAACTGGCTCATATCGACCTGGGAATCGATCCATTTAAGTTCATAGGGAAGAATGACGCTTTCCCTTTTGATCACCTTGCCATTGCGAATGAGAAAAACTCTGGCTCTTTTTTCCTTTCCGTCGGTCGAGTGAATTTTAAAGGAAATCTCCGGATAATCAGTGGAGATCAGTTGCTCACCCAAAGTAGCTTTCTTCCCAGTTTCCACATCCTTGACGGTGAATTCATCCAGGGAAAGACGTTGAGGACCGGGCTGGCGCACCGCATACATTCTGCCTTTTCGCATCGCATCCATGACCGCTGTGCTGGTTTTTTCGCGGACCAGAAACACCGTGCGCGTGGCTCCAAATATCGGCCCCGCCTCCCCCGCACATTGAAAGCCATTGCCCCCATACCCCCAAACCGGCTGATTTCGCCCACCACGAAGGTACTCGACCAGAACGTGATCCCAAATGTTTCCGGGTTCGGTTACAGAGACCGGTTCATCCGCCACCGCTTGAAATCCCGTATAGTTTCGGGACAATACCAGATCTTCGGGATGGGACTGAGTGTCAAGTTTTATTGTTCCCCAATCCCGCTTCCCATTGGCGGCCTCCAAATCGTTCCAAAATACCATAGCCCCCTTGGAGACGGCAAAATCAATCACTTCCTGATAAGGCTTGATCCCCTGGTCCCCATGATATTGGTCAAAAAGAGAACTTCTAAAGGGATGATTATTGAATATCAACAATGTGAACAAAATGGCTAAAGGGACGGTTGCCTGCCGATAGTAATTTTTAAAGATCATCACCACTGTGACGATCAGAAGAAAACCAAACCCGAAGACGGAATTCAGCAATTTCCCGGTGTATTTTTTTGAAAAATTGCTGTCGAGTATGGGGAGTTGCTCGAAATCCTCTCCCTGATTCAAACCGATGACGGAAAGGCGTTTGTCCCAGTTATGGGCTGTGAGGTTTTTCTTGAAAACACTGCCGGTCCAGTAATAAAATGGGGAAACATCCGTTCCCGGAATCAATAAAGTTTCCCTGAATTGTTTATTTTTGTCATTGATATTGGACAGGTAAACGTCGGGGCTGGTGTTAAGAATGGAGCGTCCTTCATTGGTTTTTTTTAGAATGCGTTTTAAAGGAAAAACACCGTATTGAAGGGAATCTCTTGCCCGGTCGTTGAATATAACAATATCAATTCCGGCTTGTTTCGCCATGTTGGCGGTGTCCTGGATATTGGCGCACCCACGGCTGTATATTGTTTTTATGTCTGCGACCCCGTCCAGCTGAATGTATTTTGCAAAAGCAGGAGCGGAGGCGGCCAAAACTACTCCCGCAATAAAAACTATGAATATGACAAACCGGAAGACAGGGATTGATTGGCCCAATCGCAGAAGAGAGCAAAAAGGAAACGGTTCGGAATCGGAACCGCCATCAAGTTTAGAAAAGGATTTTTTCACCGATTAATGGTTTTTTTAAAGGATTCAATTATTATCAGTATGGGGATATTCTGGATCATAGTATCATCTAACAAATCAAAGCTAAAGGCAGGTTTTGGAGAAATTGTTTGGCCATCCATAATTTTTCCCCGTGCATGCTTATGGTTTTCTCCCTGACAGTCAGTCTCGGACCTGATTCTGGGTCAAGGTTTGGAAAATGTGTTAAAAACTTAATTTATGATATAATGGATAAGTCGATAATATCCTTCCAAAAAATTCCGGGACGCACAAAACAGAATCCGATTCCGGGCTTGCCGGATTCTCATTTTCTCCTTTATAAAGGAATTTTTAATGACTGCCAAAATTTTGGTCGTGGACGATAGCATAACCATTCAGAAAATCGTTGCCATGGCTTTTGAAAACGAAGACGCCTCTGTGGAGGGGATTGGCAATGGAGACGAGGCATTGGCAAGGCTCAAAACATTTCAACCCGATATCGTGTTGGCGGATGTGGAAATGCCGGGTCTCAACGGATTTGAGTTGAGTCGGGAGATCAAGGAATCCAGCAAATTAAATTCTATTCCCGTCTTGTTGCTGGCGAGCGATTTTGAAGAATTCGATGAAAATCTTTTTCGCGCCTCTTTGGCCGACGATCATATCACCAAACCTTTTAAGTCCGAGGACCTCGTCCGAAAAGTAAGGGAATTACTGGACGGGGGGGCGCTGGCCGTGGCAGAAGAAGAAACGGAAGAGGTGATCGAGCTTTCTTCAACCGACAGGGTGGATGAAGATGTCGTCATTGACCTGAGTGAGGACCAACTGATGGATTCCCTTGAAGGGGTCTCCTCTGAAGAGGAGGAGGTTGACCTGGACCTTCCTCACAACCACGAATTGACCGGCCCTGATGATAAAGAAGATGGCGAACAGGATGAGTTGGCCGCCGGTGATGAGGATGAGAAAGTTTTTCCCGGTCGACCACCGGAAGAAGACCTTCCGGTTGAGGTTGCCATCACCGTTGACGATCAGGCTGAAATGGAAATAGCCGATCAAGAGGAAAGTCTGGATGCGTTGCTAATTAAGGTAGAAGAACTTTCCAGAAAATCAGAAGAAATTCTGGACAATGGGTCCCCGGAAGAGCTATCACGCATGGAAGCCATCGATGCAATGCTTAAAGAGGTCAGTGCCCTGAAAGATGAATCCTGCTTTGTTGCCGCCGAAGATGGAAATAATATCAGGGAAACCACCGATTCGCAGCTTTCCCCTGATCCCGCTGAAAGCGAGGCTGTTTTAGCGGAAGTCGATGTCAGTGAAGAAAATGCAGAGGCGTTGGAAGCAGCTTTTGATGAAATAACAAATGGAAAAAAAGTCCCTGCCAGCGCAACGGAACCATCTGAACATCAAGAGTCCATTTGCCAGGAGGATCCCGTCGCGACCGAACCTGAAAACCTGATTGGAGATTTTGCGACTCCTGCATTGTCAACCGAACATGAAAATCCCTTGCCGAACCTTAAAGAGGAACCATCTCCGGCAAAGGAAAAAATCACGGCGCCGGACGCAAGTGAAGAAAACATTAAAAAAGATGGTGAATTGCAGTTGCCCCCGGAAGAACAATTGAGGCCCTTGGCAGAAACAGAAGTCAGAAGAATTTTGCAACAGACCCTGACTTCTTTAATAGAAAAAGAAATATCCGGGCTTTCTGAAAAGATTATTCAAACCGTGGAAGAAAATGTGCGAAAAATCACCCCCGGTATCGCCAAAGAAATAATTCAAAAAGAAATCGACAAAATCAAAACTGATGGTTAAACGGTAACCTTTCCCCAGCGTGACGCTGGACCCAACATTGACGTGCCACCAGCGTAGCGCTGGGACAAATATTAACGTGCTATGGATTTATGGCTGGCCGAATCTTACTAGTGCTGAATTTTTCATCCTGATATTTTTCCAAGAGGTTCTCCGGGGCTGGTAAGCACAGCGAGCGTAGCCCACTCTTCCTCCCCGCGTTGCGGGGTTTGCTTTATTACAGGATAACGAACGACCCATTATTTTATGATTCAACTCGATAAAAAATACGACCCAAAACAAGTAGAAGAACATTGGGGAGCTTTTTGGTTGGAGAACCAGCTGTTTCACGCCGATGAAAACCTGGACAAGGAAACATACTCCATCGTTATTCCTCCGCCCAATATAACCGGTTCCCTGCATATGGGGCATGCGTTCAACAATACCCTGCAGGATATTCTGGTGCGATGGAAACGCATGTCCGGATTCAACACCTTATGGCAACCGGGAACCGACCATGCGGGCATCGCCACCCAAAATGTGGTGGAACGGCAACTGCATGCGGAAGGAACCGACCGGGAAAAACTTGGCCGCGAAGAATTCATCAAACGAGTCTGGAAATGGCGCGAAGAATCGGGCGGAACCATCGGCAAGCAGTTGCGCAAACTGGGGTGTTCCCTGGACTGGGAACGGGACCGTTTCACGATGGATGAAGGTTTGTCGAAGGCTGTCCGGGAAGTGTTCGTCACTTTGTATGAAGAGGGCTTGATCTATCAGGGAGATTACATCATCAACTGGTGCCCAAGATGTCATACCGCCCTATCCGACCTGGAAGTGGAATATGAGGATGCCCAGGGCCACCTGTACAACATCAAATACAAGTTCAAGGATGAGGACCGGTTCCTCACCATTGCCACCACGCGACCAGAAACCCTGCTGGGTGACACCGCCATAGCGATCAATCCCTCGGATGAACGCTATCAGGGATTGCATGGAAAAACCCTCATCGTTCCCCTGGTGGGACGGGAGATTCCTCTCATTGAAGACAATTATGTAGATCAGTCGTTTGGTTCCGGCGCTCTTAAAGTCACCCCGGCTCATGACCCCAACGACTTTGAAATCGGTCAGCGCCACAATCTGATGTCGGTCAATGTGATGAATCCAGACGCAACCATGAACGAACATGCGGGTCCGGATTACCAGGGACTGGACCGCTACGAATGCCGGAAAAAAGTGATTGCGGATCTTGAAGCGCAGGGATTGCTTGCCGGGATCGAGGATCACCAGAATTCCATCGGCCACTGCTACCGTTGCCGGACGGTCGTCGAACCTTATCTTTCAAAACAATGGTTCGTGAAAGCCAAGCCTCTGGCAGAACCGGCGATGCAAGCCGTAAGAAACGGCTCGATCCGGATTGTTCCAAAATTTTGGGAAAAGACCTATTTTGAGTGGATGGAAAATATTCGCGACTGGTGTATTTCCCGGCAAATCTGGTGGGGTCACCAGATTCCCGCGTGGCATTGTTCGGACTGCAAGGGAATCACCGTAGCGAGGGCAACACCGGAAAAATGCGGCCAATGCGGATCGAAAAATATTGTCCAGGAAACCGATGTCCTGGATACCTGGTTCAGTTCCGCCCTGTGGCCGTTTTCCACACTGGGTTGGCCGGAACAAACGGTGACTCTCAAAAAATTCTACCCCACTTCGGTTCTGTGCACGGGATTCGACATCCTGTTCTTCTGGGTGGCCCGCATGATCATGATGGGCCTGAAAATGATGAAGGAGGTTCCCTTCCATCAGGTTTATATTCATGCCCTGATCCGCGATGCGGAAGGATTGAAGATGAGTAAGACCAAGGGCAATGTCATCGACCCTCTTGTCATGATGGAGAAATATGGGACCGACGCTCTCCGATTCACGCTGGCGGCGTTTGCCGCTCAAGGGCGTGACATCAAGCTGGCGGAAGAGCGCATCGAAGGCTATCGAAATTTTTGCAATAAACTTTGGAATGCCTCTCGTTTTGTTTTCATGAATCTTGAGGACTACCAGGGAACCTCTGAACTGAATGAGGCTTTGAAACCTTCAGCGGCGGACCGATGGATTCTCAGCCGTCTCAATTCAACCTGCCGCGATGTGAACGCGGCATTGGAAGCATTCAAATTTAACGAAGCCGCTTCCGCCGTTTACAAATTCATCTGGAACGAATTTTGCGACTGGCATATAGAATTGTCCAAGTCCAGTTTGTTGCAGAAAGGACCAGAAAAACAGGCCACGCAAAATGTTCTGGTTCATGTCCTGACTGCCAGCTTGAAATTACTGCATCCGTTCATGCCATTCATTACCGAAGAAATCTGGCAAAAACTGCCGACGGGAGAAAATGAAAAGAGTATCATGACCACCCCGTTTCCCAGGTTCGAGGCCGCAAAAACGGACGCGGACATTGAACAGCGATTGGGATTGGTGATGGATGTTATTACCAGTGTACGAAATATCCGAGGAGAGATGAATCTCAGTCCTGGGCTCATTCTGCCTCTTATAATAAAGACCGATGATACGGGAAAAACCCGAATTATTCTGGACAATGCCCGTTCTATCAATGAGTTGGCCCGTGTGGAGCTGGGCGAGGTCAGTGGCGTGGTGGTCAAGCCCAAGGTGGCCGCGTCTTCCGTACTGGATGGCATGGACATCATTGTTCCCCTGGAAGGCATGATGGATTTTGCGGAAGAGAGAAGCCGCATCGAAAAAGAGTTGAAAAAAATTGAAAAAGACCTCATATTTCTAGACAAGAAACTATCCAACCAGAATTTTGTCAAAAAAGCGCCTCCCGAAATTATCGAAAAAGATAAACAAAGAAAGCTGACCCTTTCTGAAAAACAAACGAAACTAAAAACTCACTTGCAAACAATAGAACAAGCAATAGTCTGAACAGGCTAAATTTTTTAAAGGGATCGATTGCAGAACCGAATGAACGACCCCGCCGCAAACGGACGGGGTATCCGACAAGGATTTTTATTTAAAAGCCGTAGCCAGCGTGACGCTGGACCCGAATTGAAACATCTTTCTTTGCCGGTAAACATTATCAAGGCAAACGATTATTGCCTGGTACCCCTACGGCTAGTAGCTAGGGGTATGAAACCCACTGGTGGGAATCATTTATGGACGCCAAAGTAGAACTCGTAACACGAGATGAAATTGCCGGAAATTCCCAATGGGATCTTTCGGGCCTCTATTCCGTTGGCGATGCGTGGCAGGAAGATTTCAACGCGTTGGAAAATGATGCGAAAGGTTATTCCGGGCATCAGGGCAAGCTGGGGACTTCTCCAGCGGCTCTCAAGGCCTGCCTGGAATTTGACACGAATGTCTCCCGCAAGCTGGAAAAGTTATATACCTACGCTCATCTCAGAAACGATGAAGACAAAACCAACACGGTCCATCAGGGGAATTTTGAACGGGTAGTCCGATTGGCAACCCAACTCTCCCAAGCCGGAAGTTTTATTAAATCCGAAATCATGGCCATCCCTGAAACCGTGATGAATGACTTCCTGCAAGACAAGGAACTCGAGTTTTTCAAACTTCATCTGGAACGGATTTTACGTTATCGAAAACACACCCTTTCGGAAAAGGAAGAAGCACTCCTGGCATCCTCTGCGGAAATGGCGCGGGCGGCAAAGGAAGGTTTCGATATGCTGGACAACGCCGATTTAAAACTGGGCGTCGTCAAGAATGAAAAAGGGGAAGAAATAACCATCACGCAGGGCAATTTTCAGAGCTTGATGCAAAACTATGACCGCCGCGTACGGCGCGAGGCTTTTGAAACTTTTTATTCAGCCTATGAGGGGCACCAGTTCACCTACGCTTCTCTGCTATCCAGTAGCGTTAAAAAAGATATGTTTTACGCCCGGTCACGGCAGTACGCTTCCGTACGCGAGCAGGCGCTTTTTTCAGAAAACATCCCCGTGAAGGTGTATACTAATCTTATCCAGAGCGTTCATGAAAATCTCCCCCCACTCTATAAATACTTCGATATACGCAAACGCCTGCTGGAACTCGATGAATTACATGTTTACGATTGTAGCGTGCCGCTGGTAAAGAACATCCACTGGCACATGAGCTACCAGGAAGCTTCGGAAAAAATTTCAGAAGCCTTGGAACCTTTGGGCACGGAGTATGTCCATACGGTCAAAAAAGGCCTGATGGAAGAGCGGTGGGTGGACCGCTACGAAAACAAGGGCAAACGAAGCGGGGCCTACTCCTCCGGGTGTTACGATTCCAACCCCTTTATCCTCATGAACTATCGGGAGGATAATATCAACAGCCTGTATACCCTGGCCCACGAGGCGGGGCATTCGATGCATTCGTATTACTCGAAAAAAAATCAACCGTATTTATACGCCGATTACACAATTTTTGTCGCCGAGGTGGCGTCCACCTTCAACGAAGCGCTTGTCACCCGTTATTTACTGGGACAGGATATCGACCGCACCATGAAGATTTATCTGCTATGCCGGGAGATCGATAACTTCCGGGGAACTTTGTATCGGCAGACCATGTTCGCGGAATTTGAACATCTCATTTACCAGGCGGCGGAGAGCGGCGAGCCCCTGACCGGCGACGCGTTTAAGAATATCTACACCCGGCTGTTAAAATTGTATTTCGGCGAGGGTGTGGTGTTGGACGATTGCCTGGCGTTGGAATGTTTTCGTATCCCGCATTTTTATTTCAGTTTTTACGTATACAAATATGCGACGGGCATATCCGCCGCCTATGCCTTGGCGGACCTTGTCCTGCAGGGCGGAGCCCAGGAACTGGACGACTATCTGAACTTTCTGAAATCCGGCGGCTCCCAATACCCGATTGATCTTTTGAAAGGGGCGGGAGTCGATATGACATCTCCCAAACCAGTGGCGACCGCGCTGGAAAAATTTACCGGGCTGGTAAACGAGTTGGAAACATTAACCGCTTAAGATAAATTTTAAGCAATCCCAAAGATGGTTGTCCGACTCTGTAAGATAAGGTTTCTGAGAAATCAAGGAGCCGATGAATTCAAACCTACAAAGTAGAGGAACATCATTTTGAAAAAAACAGGCTATTCCCGTCGCACACCAGGAAAATCCGGTGGCAACCAGAACGGGCTCCGCAACAGATTTTCCAACACTTCTTCCAACAACAACCGGCGTAACCAGCCAAACTCTCAAAACAGCAGGGCTAAAGCCCTTGAACAATGGATGACCGCCTCCTCTCAAACATTGACCTCCCATATATCCATCATCAGCAAGCGCCAGGGGGACAACAAGACTTCCGGAAGAAATGAAACCGGAGTGGGGGCCTCGGCAAAAGGAAACGGAAGAAACAAACCCTATCGTGAAAAATCCAGGCAAGATGGATATTCCCCTGCCAGAGATCAAAGAAGAAATAACCATCCCAACAGGACACGGCAGAATAATGACGCTCGTGGAAGAGGGCCTTCCCGTCCATCAAACAACACCGCCCCAAAACAAACGGACGGAGACCAAAAGAAAGTCGCCAACCTCGAACCTTTTGACCTGTTTTGCGCCTATCATCTTGGCATCGGCCCCAACAAACAATACAAGCCGTCCAATATTAATGAAGTGGCCAACCGATTTCGGCAGGAACCCGGGGTCATCCGTCAGGCGTTAAAGGAGTACGGTATGGACTCGGCATCACTGTTGGATCGGGATTTTGATATGGCCTTGGCCCAGTTGGACATTCAAGTGGCTCCTGAAGGCGTGGACCGGCTGGAGTTGGCCAAAACGATCTATGAAGATTATTTGGAAGCCCCTTACCAGAAAAGAGATTGGAAAAAAATTCTGGAAGATGATCGAAAAGAAAATCGCAAAATTTTTGGCGGCTGATGAAGAGACGAGTTTCCCGCAGTTCCCGACGGGGATGCTATTCTTTGTTTCCCCGGTTAAATTTTAATCCCTCGCGAACGATCTTGTCCTGAATGGTCAACGCCTGCCAGTTTCGGCATTTTAGATCATTCATCAAAATAGAAAAAGCGAACCGCTCCCCATCTTCGGATTGAAAATATCCCGACAGGGCGCTGATGGAATTCAGGGTCCCCGTTTTCACCCTGGCTTTTTGAGATTCCGCCACCCCGTTCATCCTTTTACGGACATTTCCGTCCACTCCCATCACACCCAGAGCGGAAATAAATTCCGGGTAAATGCTCAGATCATCGTGCACATGTTTCAATACATTGACAATTTGG
>JADFGI010000218.1 GCA_022567815.1 Nitrospinota bacterium | reverse complement strand
GGGTTCCAAAAGCCGCTTCGACAAAGGAAACGTTGAGGTCGAGCCGAAGGTCCGACCCGGTAGAGGAACGTCCACCGCCGCCAAAAAATTCGCCGAAGATGTCCCCGAAGGAGGAAAAAATATCCTCAAATCCCTGAGGACCGGAAAAACCTGATCGTTTCAAACCATTATGACCAAATTGATCGTAGGTTTGCCGCTTGTTCGAGTCCTTCAAAACCTCATAGGCTTCGGCGGCTTCCTTGAATTTTTCTTCCGCCGCTTGATCGCCGTCATTTTTATCTGGATGGTATTTCAGAGCCATCTGGCGGTAGGCTTTTTTGAGTTCGGATTCTGACGCGTTTCGGGAAACACCCAATATTTCGTAATAATCGCGCTTGGTCATGGAGTCCTTTGCATGGGTTACCCGCTACGCGGGAGGAAAAGCGGGACTGACCCCGCTACGCGGGGAGGAAAAGTGGGGCAGACGCTCGCTTCGCTCACGAGCCCCAAAGAACCTGAAACCCATTGAACGTCAATACTTGGTCCAGCCCCCAGGCTGGTACGCTGGTATGATACGCATTAGGCTTTTAATTTTGCAACTTTTACTTTGGCGGCTTTAATCAATTTTTCCTTAAACAAATAGCCTTGCTCCAGTTCTTGAAGGATCAGATTATCCTGTTCAGGGTCGTCCGTATCCGTGACCAATAACGCTTCATGGATTTTCGGGTCAAACTTCTTTCCCACAGTCTCGATCATTTGGACTTCGTTATTTTTAAGTTCCCGGACAAATTGATTGATGACCAGATTGATGCCTTGTTTCAGACTTTCAAAATCACTAGAGGATTTTGCGGAATCTTCGGCCCGCCTCAAATTGTCGAGAATGGGAACCATCCGGGCAAACAAATTGGCTTTGAATTGATCGAGCCGGGTCTCGTTTTCGCGCTGAAGCCGAATTCTCAGTTCATCGGTCTGCGCGTTTTTTTCTTTATAGGCGTTTATATATTCTTTGAGACGCTCATCCTTTTCTTCGGCTTGCTTTTTTAATTTTTCAACAAAGGAGGGATAACGCTCTTCCAGGCTTTCTTTATCGGTCGCTTCGGCCTCATCATCCTGGTTAACCCAATGGCGGCGGTCCACCACGTTTATTTTAGGTTTTTCCGTTTGATCTTGGTTGTCGGATTGATTTTTTGTCATATCAGGCATATTGGAAGTTTGTTGAACAGGGCTCCGGATTCCTTGAGGAATTTAAAAACGAGGACAGGGGTTTCCGCCAACTACCATGTCCCTTGACACTAACATGGTGGTTAGGGAGAACCCCCCTCCTAAATGAAATATTTTATTTTTTGCCGATGTCTTCAAATTCGGCGTCGACGACATCTTCGTCCGGTTTGCCTCCCTTGTCGCCATCGCCGTTGCCGCCTTCATCCGAAGAACCTTCTGTTCCCTCCGATCCTTTTTGTTCGGTTTGAGCGTAAATGGTCTGGGCAATAGAGTGAGCGATCTGATTGAGCTTTTCCATCTGCTCCTTCATGGGCTCTATTTCATCTTCCAGATGCTTTTTAGCTTCTTCTACAGCTTCCTCGGCGGCTTTTATGTCTTCCTCTTTCAACTTCTCCTTATTTTCCTTAAGGGTCTTCTCCGTGGAGTAGATAAGGGAGTCGAGCTGATTTTTGACATCAATGGTTTCTCGCCGTTTTTTGTCTGTCTCGGCATTGGCTTCGGCATCTTTGACCATGTTCTCGATCTCAGAATCCGAGAGACCCGTGGAGTCGGTAATGGTGATTTTTTGTTCCTTGTTCGTGCCCTTGTCCTTAGCGGTCACATTGATGATGCCGTTGGCGTCGATATCAAACGTCACCTCAACTTGCGGCAGGCCTCTGGGCGCCGGTGGAATCCCATCGAGGTGGAATTTACCAAGGGAACGATTGTCTTTAGCCATTTCCCTTTCGCCTTGCAGAACGTTGATTTCCACGCTGGGCTGGTTGTCGGAAGCGGTGGAAAAGACCTCGCTTTTGCGCGTGGGAATGGTGGTGTTGCGTTCGATCAACTTGGTGGTCACGCCGCCAAGAGTTTCAATTCCCAGGGACAGGGGAGTCACGTCAAGTAAAAGAATGTCTTTTACATCGCCGGAGAGAACTCCTGCCTGAACAGCGGCGCCAAGGGCCACGACTTCATCCGGATTGACTCCGTGATGAGGATCTTTGCCAAACAGGTCTTTGACCAGGGCTTGTACCTTGGGGATGCGTGTGGACCCGCCCACCAGAACCGCTTCATTAATCTTGCTTGCGTCCAGTCCTGCGTCCGCCAGTGCTTTATTACATGGCTCGTGCGACTTTTCTATAAGGTCTTCGACCATTGCTTCAAATTTCGCCCGCGTCAGTTTCATATTCAAATGCTTGGGACCCGATGCATCGGCTGTAACAAAGGGGAGATTGATGTCGGTTTCGTTGGTCGTGGACAATTCCATTTTGGCTTTTTCAGCGGCTTCCTTGAGCCTTTGCAGGGCCATTTTGTCTTTAGACAGATCAATGCCCTGATCCTTTTTAAACTCCGCCACCAGCCATTCGATGACACGATGATCAAGGTTGTCACCGCCCAGGTGGGTATCACCATTGGTGGCTTTTACTTCGACGACGTTGTCGCCCACTTCCAGAATGGAGATATCGAAAGTGCCGCCGCCAAAGTCGTAAACAGCTATAATATGATCTTTTTCCTTGTCCAAACCGTAAGCGAGAGCGGATGCCGTCGGCTCGTTGATGATGCGTTTGACTTCCAGGCCGGCGATTTTTCCGGCATCCTTGGTCGCTTGTCTCTGGGTATCGTTAAAATACGCGGGAACGGTGATTACCGCTTCGGTCACCGGCTCTCCCAAATAGGCTTCCGCCGATTTTTTGAGTTTTTGAAGGATCATCGCGGATATTTCCGGCGGGGTATATTTTTTACCGCCGACATCAATGACCACTTCGTTTTTTGATCCCTTGACCACTTTATAGGGAATCATTTTCATTTCTTCGGTGACTTCGTCGTAAGAGCGGCCCATGAATCGTTTTACCGAAAAAACCGTGTTCGTCGGATTGGCGATGGCCTGGCGTTTGGCAACCTGGCCGACAAGGATTTCACCTTCCTTGGTAAACCCGACAACGGAAGGTGTGGTTCGGCTTCCTTCTTCATTGAGGATCACTTTCGGTTCGCTACCTTCCATTACGGCGACCACGGAATTTGTGGTTCCCAAATCAATGCCTACTATTTTACCCATGAGCCATTCCTTTCAAAATTTTAAGAGGATCTCTGAGGATTCGATATTTTTGGTATTTGCTATTGTCACCCCTTGGATATTAAAGGGGTGATTGACAGTAATTCTAAATTTTTTCGAGGCAGCCTATAGTTATTATTTTTCAACAAGGTATCTGTTTCAAAGGTATCTGTTTCAGCTCGAAAAACCTTGATTAATGGATAAGACGGGCGTTTCTTGTTGTCAAGGTCGGGTGTCTATTTTAAGCCAGAATTATGCAGAAATTTGTATTATTGGAGAGGGGATATTAAAAAACTCAAATAAAATCAATAATTTATTGGATATTTTCTGGTGGAAGGGTTTTTTTTTATTCGGTTATCCCTTATACTGTAAAAGTGCTGAATTTCAATAAAAGGAAACCCCATGAATAAAAATGCCGTTCAAAATTTGCGAGAATTTACCCGGATTCCTATTCACGTTATGGTCGAGGTAAAAGCAGGAGAGGTGGTTCTCAGGACAGAAAAAACCATTGATTTGAGTATGAAAGGAGTTGGTTTCCTGTCAGACAAAAATCTGCCGGTTGGCACTGATTGCACGGTTTTAATTCTTCTTGGAAATGAGAATAATGGCATAAAAATCAATGTTAAAGGACGGGTGAGTCGTGTAACTGAATCCCAAATGGCCATTGAGTTTACAAAAATTGATCTTGACAGTTATGAAAACCTGCAAAACCTGGTCATGTATAATTCCCACGCTTCTCATGATGTGGTCGAGGAGGAGATTCATAATCATATGGGTTTAAAACGGCGGACTTAAGATATTGCCATAATCGGGTTCTATTCCTTTTTCAACGGGAAACGCAAGCTATTTGTAAATGAAAACCTCGATTTCTTACTTATAACGAAATGGCATATTCATAGCTGACTTTTGAAAAGCATTCCAGTGGGGAAACCGGACTGCAATTGAATACTTTAACGTTTGTATTCGACAACTCCTGCGCTCCAAACGCCAACATTTTTTTCATCTTGGGAAACTCTGTTGTTTCATGATTTTTCGAATGGTAATCCTGTCCGAAAAAATGGGTGTTTCCTTTTTCATGTTTTAAATCCAACCCCAAATAAAATATTTCCTTAAACCCCATATAAACTGCAATCTGTAAGGCTATGTACGCGATCGTATAGCCTGAATAGATGCCTTTTTCCAGATCCCAACTAAACCCCTCGGCTCCCAAAAGTTTTATTGGTGTTCCCCACGGACGTCCCTCAAGGGTGAATAGATGACGGGTATTTTTTAAATAAGTTTGAAATTCATCAAAAAGCCGAAAGTCCATGGCGCAATGGTAATAAGTGTCAGGGAAAATGAGGAAGGATCGGTTCAGACCCATCACCATGCGTCTTTCCAGAGGGGAAAGGTCCAGATTGTTCAGGGATGGCCCCGAAGCCAGGATGAATAAACGTTTACCCTCGTGACGGTTTTTAAAATCCGCGATTTTTTTCATGTTCATAGGTCGAGACTCCTCCGGGAGGGCGCTCGCTACGCGAAAGGAAAAGTGGGGCAAATGCTCACTCTGAGAATCTAAAGATTAAAGGGAGATTATTAATTCCTCAAAAATCCATAGCACGTTTATATCTCCTCCAGCGGTACGCTGGCTGGCAAAGGTTACCTTGGGCTTTTCATTGAAACATATTTAATCATTCGGCGATTGTAGGTATAAACACCATGAATTATTCCATCCCTTCCCTTGATGAATGAAGGATATGAGACTTCATTCTCAACCGTTTCAAAATGCCATGGGTCTTCCCATGTGGTTCCGCCATCGTGCGTTATGGATATGCTTAAAGGGAACCTCTGATGATTTTCCGTGTGGTTGTAGACCAGGGCGATGCTGTCCTCTACAACGAAAGCGGTTATCCCACTAAGAGGATTGGGCAGGGAGGTACGCATGGGAATGGTCCACGATTTTCCATTGTCGCTGGAATGACTTCTCCAAATCCGGCGGGGAGAATCGCATGGACGGAAAAATAATGACAACCGATCACTTTTTTCCCTGACCAAAACCGGTTGGATCAATTCCAAATCAGAAAAACGATATGTCTCGGTCCAATTATTATAGGGAGGAGGAGAAGTCATTAGAACTGTCTGACGGGTCTTTTCGTCGTAAGCGGGTAGCAGAAGGGATTGATTTCCCAGAATAAGAGGAGGATGCCGGACCATCAAACCTGGTTCTTTGCCAAGCGGGATGGGTTGGGACCATGCGTCCCCTTCATCCTCTGACCAGACCGCCTCCAGAAGGGCATCAGCCCAATATTTTCCT
>JADFGI010000217.1 GCA_022567815.1 Nitrospinota bacterium | reverse complement strand
CCTGATTGGTGACGATGAACACGGCTGGAGCGACGATGGTGTTTTCAATTTGGAGGGCGGTTGTTAAGCCAAGGTAATCCGCCTGTCAGAAGAGGCTGAGCCGGATATTTACGAGTGTACCCGCCGGTTCGGAACCATTTTGGAAAACGTTCGGCTCGATGCCAGCACGCGCCGTCTGGACCTCGACGATGCAAGCCTCACTGAAAATACCAGGGCGAGCTACCCCATCTCGCATATTCCGAACGCGATCCCGTCCGGACAGGGAAATCATCCGAAAAATGTCATCATGCTGACTTGCGATGCCTATGGCATCATGCCCCCGGTGGCCAAACTGACTCCCGAGCAGGCGATGTACCATTTCATCTCAGGGTACACCGCCAAAATCGCTGGAACCGAAAAGGGACTGAGCCGGGAACCCTCGGCTATATTCAGCACCTGCTTTGGCGCTCCGTTCATGACCTTGCACCCATCCGTATATGCCAATATGCTGGGCGAAAAAATCGCCAAACACAACGTCTCCTGCTGGCTGGTCAATACCGGTTGGACCGGCGGCCCCTACGGGGTGGGAAATCGGATGAAAATCGCCCATACCCGCGCCATGATTAAAGCCATTCTTGAAGGACAGCTTGAAAAGGTGGCCACATTTAAAGATCCCGTTTTTGGACTGGCAATCCCCGAAAAGGTCAAAGACGTTCCCAGCGAAATCCTCAACCCGAGAAATACCTGGAAACGACCGGAAGATTACGACAAAAAAGCCAAGGAGCTGGCAAACCAGTTTGTTGAAAATTTCAAGGAATATGAAAAGACCGTGAGCAAGGAAATTCTGGCGGCAAGCCCGCGTCCCGCGGGGACAGGAAAAGGCCAGGCAAAAATTCACAAGTTAAGGAAGTAACTACCTGGAACAGTTGCACGGGTTGGAAAGACTGTGCTACAGATGTTTGAATTGGCCCCAAATCGTATGGTGATGGAAGGAAACTCTGCTTTTTTAAAACTAACTTCCTTCTCCTGGATTCCTGAAGACAATCTCCCGCCTCTTTATAAGGATTCTGAACATTGACACATCCACCGCGAATCGCAATTACCATGGGAGATCCCGCTGGCATTGGACCCGAAATTATCGTCAAGGCATTCCGCGACAATTTTTCCTCTTGCCATGCACTCGTTGTGGGATCTGCCCGCTTTCTTGAATCCATTGCCGAGCGGATGGAAGCGCCCATAACCGTTCACCCGATTGCCACTCCTGAACAGGCACGGTTTCAATCCGGCGTGCTTGATGTTCTCGACCTGCAAAACGTTCCCCTGGATATGATACAGGGCCAGGCCACCGTGGAGAGCGGTAAAGCCTCCGTTCAGTACATTGAGACTGCGGTGAAACTTGCGCTGGACCATCAAGTCGATGCCATCACCACCGCTCCCATCAACAAGGAAAGTATTCATAAAGCAGGATTTCTCTACCCCGGCCACACGGAACTGCTGGCAAAGCTCACGCAGGCAAAAGATGTCGCCCTGATGCTGGCGGGAAAAAACCTTCGTGTTGTTCTAGTGACCACGCACCTTCCGCTGGATCAAGTCTCCAAACAAATCACGGTGGATCGCGTGCTCACAACTATTCGGTTGACGCATCAGTGGCTAAAACGCCATGTGACGGAAGCCCCCAGGATCGCGGTCACCGGACTGAACCCGCATTGCGGCGAGGGCGGAATCTTTGGCGGAGAAGAACAATCCGCTATCGTCCCGGCTTTGGACGCGGCGCAAAAGGAAGGTATTCATGCAGAGGGGCCATTCTCCGCCGATGCGCTGTTCATCCGCAAAATGAACGACTCCGCCGCAAGCGGCCAGCGTAGCGCTGGACCAAATACTTACCCAGGAGTCAGCCCCACATTTCCTCCCCGCGTTGCGGGGCGGGGTATAAAACACACTGGTGGGAATCAATTTGAGGCCTATGACGCCGTCGTCGCCATGTACCACGATCAGGGAATGATCCCCGTGAAAATGGATTCCATGGGAACTGCAGTGAACATCACCCTTGGCCTGCCGATTGTCCGGACATCGGTGGATCACGGAACCGCTTACGACATCGTGGGAACCGGAACCGCATCGCCGGAAAGCCTGATAATTGCTGTGGCAAAAGCGGCGGAGCTTTCTCAATCCACAGTTGCCGCCAAATAATGAAGAAACGCCCATTGGGTCAAAATTTTTTAAAGGACCCATCCATCGCCCAGGAAATAGTCCGGCTGGCCCAAATATCCCCGCAAGACCCGATTCTGGAAATCGGACCCGGTAAGGGAATCCTCACGCAATTCCTGTTGGAATCCGCGAATCCACTGACCGCCCTGGAGATAGACAAAAAGTTGTGCGGTGAGCTTAAACAAAAATTCGCCACAAAAAGCAACTTCCGGCTGATCGAAGCCGATGCCGCAAAGTTTGACTATGGCAGTATCGGGTCCGGGTTAAAGGTGGTGTCCAACCTGCCGTATTACGCCGCGACCCACATCGTCAAACGGTTGATCCATTACCGGGACCGCATCGCCGACATGACGGTGATGATGCAAAAAGAGGTGGTGGACCGTTTTGTCGCCCATCCAGGTCAAAAGGAATACGGTTCACTCACCGTGTTTATTCAATTCCACTGCCAGGTGGAACGGCTGATGGAAATTGATAAAACATCCTTTTCACCGCCACCCAAAATTGATTCATCCCTGGTCAAGCTGACTCCTTTATCCGGCCCCCGGGTTCTGGTGAAAAATCAGAAAACATTTTTTAAAGTCGTCAACGCGGCGTTTTTGCATAAGCGAAAAATGTTGAAAAACAATTTAAAAGACTGGCAAAATCAATTTCAGCGGGAAAACGATCATATGCATCTGGCGGGAATCGATCTTTCCCGCCGGGGAGAAACATTGTCGATAGCGGATTTCGCAACTCTTTCAAACTTCATCCACACTCATCATGACTGATTCTTCACCCAAACAAGGCAGGGTCGTTCTGGTGGGCGCCGGACCCGGCGATGAAGGCTTGCTGACCCTGAGAGGCAAGGAATGGCTGGAGCGGGCCGATGTCATTGTTTATGACTATTTGGTCAACTGGAACATGATGCGCTTCGCCAGTGAAAATGCCGAAACGATTTATGCCGGAAAAAAGGCGGGGCACGCCAGCCTGCAACAGGAAGAAATCAATTCGATTCTCATCAGCAAGGCCAGGGAAGGAAAAATCGTGGTCCGCCTGAAGGGGGGCGATCCTTTTATTTTCGGTCGCGGCGGCGAAGAAGCCATGGCGTTGAAAAAAGCCGGTATCCCATTTTCCGTGGTTCCGGGGGTGACATCCCCTATAGGGGTCGCGGCTTATGCCGGCATTCCCCTGACTCACCGGGATTTTTCTTCCACCGTTTCCATCATCACCGGGAGCAATGAAAAAAATCAGCAGGATATCCGCATCGATTGGGAAAAAATCGCCAGCCGGTCAGGAACGCTGGTTTTTCTCATGGGCGCCCGCAAGCTCCCGCAAATTTGCGAAAAATTGATGCGCTTCGGCAAAGACCCCGACACGCCCATCGCCGTGATCCAGTGGGGAACCACCGCCCGGCAAAAAACCTGGACAGGAACCTTGAAAACCATCGTCGATATCGCGATGAAAGAACATATCGCCCCTCCTGCCCTGACCATTATCGGGGAGGTGGTCAACGTGAAACCGCTCATGGAATGGTACGAAACCCTGCCGCTGTTCGGCAAATCGGTAGTGATCACCCGCGCGGATAATCAAGCGGATTCCATGATCCACCTTTTACATGAAAAAGGCGCGGAACCGGTTTCCTTTCCCGTCATTCAAACCGTGCCGCCACAGGATTGGTCGCCTCTGGATCAAGCGCTCAACCGTCTGTCAAAATATCACGGCCTGATATTCACCAGCGTCAACGGCGTAAAGTTTTTCATGCAGAGACTGAAAGAAACGGGTCAGGATATTCGCGAATTGAAAGGGGTCCGTATTTACACCATCGGTCCCAAAACCGAAAAAGCCGTCCGCGCCTTCGGCATTCAGGTGGATTGCATACCGGATGATTTTGTGGCGGAATCGCTGATCGAAAGTCTGGGCCGGGAAAACGTGAAGGGAAAACGCTTCCTGATTCCACGAGCATTGGTGGCGAGAGAAATTCTGCCCGATCAACTGCGTGACATGGGAGCGCAGGTGGATGTGGTTCCCGCTTACCAGACGGTTCCGCCAAAACGCAAGAACGAGGACCTGGCCCACCGATTGAAAGACGGCGTGATCGATGTGATCACCTTCACCTCCTCATCCACAGTGACCAATTTCCTTGACCAGACCGGGCCTGAATTGCGCCCCTATCTGGACCGCGTCACCTTCGCCTGCATCGGTCCGATCACCGCAAACACCGCGCGGGAAAAAGGATTGGAGGTCGCTATCATCCCGAAGCAATACACGGTGGACGCTCTGGTCTCTGCGATTGAAGATCACTATGCCGATAAAACCTCCCCGTTACACGGGGAGGAAAAGCCTGCTACGCAGGAGGGCTGACGTTCGCTTTGCTCACGAGCCCTTGAAAATCTAAACCCATAGCACGTTAATACTGGGTCCAGCGTCACGCTGGTTAATATTTGATCCAGCCCACAGGCTGGTCGCACGTTAGAACTGGGTCCAGCGTCACGCTGGTTAATATTTGATCCAGCCCTGGGCTGGGCAGAATTTTTAGACACCTCAAATCATCTGTGATAAAAACAAATTCCTTTCAACGTTGAACCAACAGGCCTCTACCAACAACATGGAATACGGATCAGAAGAACATAAGGAACTGTTTTGCCGGTTTCTTATCGACACGCACAAACCCTTCACGCCGGAAGAACTCCCCTGGCCCAAATTAAGCGAGGAAACAATTCAAAAACTTGCAAAGTTTCCCATCTGGGATCATGCGGTTTTTACCGAGCGCCAGGTGTTCAACAAGCTGATAGCGTATTCCGAGGAAATAACAGACCCGCTTCTCAAGGAAGCAATGGCCCTTCAAGGTTATGAAGAGGGGAGACACGCCGACTTGCTCAAATGTTTCCTCAAGCGATACGACATCCCCTTTAAGGAAAAACCCGACAACCCCCTGCCGGAAAACCTCGAAATGGGTTTTTTGAGGACCGGAGCCGGGGAGTGCATCGATTCCTTTTTTGCATTCGGATTTCTTGAAATTTCCAAATCATCGAAAGATTACCCCCTGGAGCTGATCGAAGTGATGGAACCCATCGTGCAGGAAGAGGCGCGGCATATTCTGTTCATTGCCAATTGGATTCTTTACCAGCGTTATCAAAAACCCGCTTTGCTCCAACCCCTGCATTCCCTCCAGACCCTTTGGTCTTTCTGGGACGCTGGTTGGTCGCGGCTCCTGGATATGAAAAATCTTGGAGGAAAATCCTTCACCATCCAGGCCCGGAAACAGGAAAACTCCGCAATGTCTCCCAAGAGTTTCATCCAACTGTGTCTCCGGGAAAACAAGCGCCGGTTGAGCGAATATGACCCCCGCCTGGCCCGCCCA
>JADFGI010000216.1 GCA_022567815.1 Nitrospinota bacterium | reverse complement strand
TGCGGATGTCGTTATAGCTTTCCGTTCCATCCCGTTGAAATATATCTTCAAACGATTTCAGGACCTTGGTCTTTTCAGGGGCCTCGTTGACCTTGGCGAAATCCACAGTATTTACATATTCCAACGCAGACATACCGGCACGGCGGCCAAAGACCGTGGCTTCCAACAGCGAATTCGTTCCCAGGCGATTGCCTCCGTGAACGGAAACGCAGGCGCACTCGCCCGCCGCAAAAAACCCTTCCATTTTCGTTCCGTCACCGTCCATGAGCACCTGGCCAAATTTGTCGGTGGGGATGCCCCCCATCGAATAATGAGCAGTGGGCTGAATGGGTAATGGATCCTTCACACAATCGACGGAGGTGAAATCGATCCCTAACTGCCGAATTTGCGGGAGGCGTTCCATGATCCGGGCTTCGCCAAGATGCCTCAAGTCTAGAAAAATATAGTCTTGCCCATTGATGCCTCGGCCCGCGTCGATCTCGCTTTGCTCCGCACGCGAAACGATGTCCCTGGGGGCCAGCTCCATACGTGAGGGGGCGTACTGTTCCATGAATCGGTCGCCCTTGCCATTGAGCAGATAAGCGCCCTCGCCCCTGGCCGCTTCTGAAAAAAGAATGCCCTGGCGATACAATCCCGAAGGATGAAACTGGACGAATTCCGGGTCCTCGACGGGAATCCCGGCTCTGAAAGCCGCCATGACACCGTCGGCTGTGCTGGCAAAGGCATTGGTGGTAATTTTAAAAATCCGCCCGTAACCTCCGGTACAAAATATGACCGCCCTGGCTTGCATGACCTCTACGGCCCCTGTCAGGACGTTGCTGACCACCACGCCGTTGCACCGGTTGCCCTCGGTAATGAGGGAATGCATATTCCATTCGTTATAGATTTTTATGGATTTGCTCTGCTTCATCAACTGCTCGTGCAAAGCATGCAGAATGGCGTGACCGGTGCGGTCGGCTGAAAAACAGGCTCTCGGTTTGGAATGACCGCCAAACTTGCGCTGGGCGATTTTACCATCCGGCGTCCGGCTGAAAACACAGCCCATGTGTTCTAATTCATAAATGATGCTCGGTGCGGCTTTAACATATTCCTCTACGGCATCCTGATCGTTGAGGAAATCTCCCCCTTTGATCGTGTCGTACATATGCTCTTCCCAACTGTCGCTCTCGGAATTCCCCAGAGCCGCGGCGATTCCGCCCTGCGCCGCGCCGGAATGCGACCTTGAGGGGTAGACCTTGGTCAGGAGGGCCACATCCAAGTCTTTGGAGACCTCCAGAGCCGCCCGCATGCCGGCCAAGCCTGCGCCTATGATGACCACATCATGTTTAATCACAAAATATCTCTATTAACTATTTGAAATGAAAAGTATTTTAATGGACGACCCTGCCCCAAGCGGACGGGGTATCCGAAAAAAGTTTTCATTTAAAAGCCGTGGCAAGCCACGGAGTATAAAACCCACTGATGGGAATCATCCTTCAAAAAAGATGAATTGGGGTGCGCTTTAAAAGTCGATTCAGCCAGTCTGGCCCTTTAACTGGATCATTTCATAGAAAAAGAAAGACCCTTGAAGAGCCTGTCAATATCCCGATAACTGGCTAAATTTGAAGGGCGTATTGAACCATTATCCATTGATGTCTGTCAAGAAAAATGAGTTTGCGGTTGTAATATCAGGATAAGGAAATATAATGGCTTTAATTAAAGTTAATGAACTCATTCAGGTAAATCACCTGCTCTCAATCAACCACCCTTTGGAAGCGGCAAAAATTTTATAGTCCTTCCCGCAGTTGGAGCACCCCTTGGAGCAATCTACATTTGAATCGCTTCCCCTCCCTGAACCCGTATTAGAAGGCATTCGGGGGGCGGATTTCAAGTATTGCACTCCCATTCAAGGCGCAACCCTGCCCCTTACCCTGGCGGGGAAAGATGTGGCCGGACAGGCGCAAACCGGTACAGGAAAAACCGCCGCCTTTCTGATCACCATCTTCACCCGGCTTTTGAAAAATCCACCCTCTCAGCCAAAAATTCGGGGAAGGACGGGTCCTCGCGCTCTCATCATCGCCCCCACTCGCGAACTGGCCCGGCAAATTGAAAAGGACGCCCAACTCCTCGGTAAATTTTGTGGTTTTAATATCGTCTGCATATACGGGGGAGTGGATTATGAAAAACAACGAAATCAGATTAAAGCCGGGGTCGATATTCTCATCGCCACCCCCGGTCGCTTGATCGATTACTACAAGCAGAAATTTTTCAGCCTCAAACTGGTGGAAGTGCTGGTCATCGACGAAGCCGACCGCATGTTCGACATGGGCTTCATTCAGGACCTGCGTTACCTGCTAAGAAACACCTCCCCCTATAACAAACGCCTGTCGATGCTGTTTTCGGCGACGCTCAATTTCCGGGTGATGGAGCTTTGCTACGAGCACATGAACAATCCGGAAAAGGTGACGATTGAACCGGAAAAAACCGTTGTCGACGAGGTCACACAGTTTCTTTACCATGTCGGCCATCACGAAAAATTCAACTTACTGCTGGGTTTAATGAAACAGGAGGAAGGGGAAAAGGTGTTGATCTTCTGCAACACCAAGGCGATGGCGGAACGCCTGGAAACCAAACTGATACACAACGGGTACAACGCCGGTCAGATCAGCGGCGACCTTCACCAGAATGCCCGCATCCGTGTTCTGGAAAAATTCAGCTCGGGAGATCTGGATATATTGATCGCCACCGATGTCGCCTCACGCGGCATCCATGTCGATAACATCACCCACGTGATAAATTTTGACCTGCCTCAGGACCCGGAGGATTATGTCCATCGCATCGGCAGGACGGCCCGCGCCGGAAAGAAAGGCACGGCCATCACTCTATGTTGCGAAAATTATGCGGTGCACTTGGAACGGGTGGAGGAATTTTTAAAACATCAAATCCCCGTCGTCTGGGCGGAAGAAGAATTGTTTCTCAAAGGAAAACCGGGAGTGCCGCCCCGGCGCGTCAAAACGAAACGTCCCCCGCCACGCAAATCCTCAAGCGATAAAAGACACGTCAAGGGAAAACCGAGACACCGGCGGCCTCATGCCGGATCCACTCACAAACCTGCCTCACTATGAGGAAATCGTTCCTGGAAAAGTTAATCGGGTAAGGGCAAACCAAGAGCAAAGATCAATATTTTTACCCAACTAAGTACCCTCTAAACTGTCGAATTCAAAGAAAATTCCTGAATATTAGTCCCCCCTTTTGCCGTCCACAATTATGCCTTTCCAACCCATTATTTGCTATAATTAATGAAGTAATGCAGACAACCAAAACTTTGGGCTCAGGGAACTTTTACAGTTAACCTTTCTGCCAATTAAAATCAAAAAGGTGCCGTATGAACAACCGATCACGACGGATGATTTCATGGCCACTCTGTGCCACTTCCTTTTTATGGATTTTTCTTCCTCTGACATATCTCCATGCGGAAACCAGGGGCATGACTTTGGCTCCTGTCAAGGGCGTGGGTCCGGTAATATTGACCGATTCGACGGGAGCCCAGATCGGCCTGTATAAAAAAGCCATGCTTTGCTGAGCGGTGTGAGCAACTACACCGCAGGGTGGCCGGATTTGGAAAGTATCCCTGGGGAACTTGACAAGGTGCAGGCGGTTTTGGAGAAACATGGGTTTCACGTGGTCAGGGTGATAGATCCTGATAGTGAGGAACTTCCTCGACGGTTCAAACAATTTATCAACAAGTATGGATACCAGCCGGACAACCGGTTGTTGTTTTACTTTTCCGGTCATGGATATACGCGGCTGGAGGGAAAAAAAGGATACCTGGTTCCTACGGATGCACCGGACCCCAGAATAGATGAAATAGCATTTGCTCAGAAATCTCTGGCAATGGGGCAGATCCTTGCCTGGGCTAAGGATATTGAAGCGAAACACGCGCTTTTTTTGTTCGACAGTTGTTTTTCTGGAACGATATTCAAGACCAGGGCCTTGCCTAAGATACCGAAACACATATCCGCCAAGACCTCCCGTCCAGTACGTCAGTTCATCACTGCGGGAAGCGCCGGGGAAGAGGTCCCGGCGGAAAGCGTGTTTACCCCCATGTTTATCCGGGCGCTGGAAGGGGAAGGAGATATTAACTCCGACGGGTATGTGACGGGGGAAGAGTTGGGGATGTTTTTGCATGACAAGGTCGTGGATTATTCTCAGCAAACTCCTCAATATGGAAAAATCCGCGACCCTAATCTGGACATGGGTGATTTTGTGTTTCCCTTGAAGACAGCCCGTCTTAACAAACCCAGGCCACCCACCGGTTTATCGGATGAACCCCCGGCGCCGGTAATGTTGCTGGGGAGTCTCCAGGTGAATGTGAACATCAAAGCGCGCGTGAAGGTGAATGGGAAAGACCGGGGATCTGCCGAACCAGATAGCCCGTTGAATCTCAAAGGACTGAATACGGGAACGGTAACCGTCCGGGTGGAAGCGGAAGGATATGCGCCGATGGAAAAGACCGTTACCATCCAGCGCGGCCAGTGGACTCAGGAAGTGTTTGAATTTAAGCATGAACAGGTGGCGAGCCTCGACCCTTCGGTAAAACCGAAAGAGGACAACCGGGGAGCTCCCAAGGGAATGGTCAAAATCGGCGGGGGTCAGGCCACAAGGAGCCTTGGCGGTGGAAAGAAAGTCCCAGTTTTTCTTAAGCCATTTTACATGGACCGGAACGAAGTGACTTACTCGGAATATGAAAATATGATGGGGGAACCACCGCCGGGCAGTTATGCTGGCGGGCAAAGCCCGGTTATTTCGATCACGTATAATCAGGCGAGGGAGTATTGTAACCGGGTCGGAAAACGATTGCCCATTGAAGCTGAATGGCAAATGGCCGGGAGCGCGGGATACCGCTGGCAATATCCCTGGGGCCACTCTGCAAACTCCTACGGCAGTGGATACGGTGTCCCAAGGGGCTATCCATCGGCGGAATATCCAGGTGATGGCTATGGAATCTACGGCAAGCAGGGGGCGTGGAGCTACGGACCCACGGATGATTTCAGTGTTTACCGGGATTCTCACTCGACTGAAAATGTATTATCTCAATACGGTCTCCGTTGTGCTCAATAATCATCGCGTCGCCGCAGGTCTCGGCGAAGATGCAGAGCCCGGGGTCCTGGTTCATCCATCCGGCGAGGGTCGTATCGAAAATCTGGACGAAGTACTGGCCGATGTCTTTGCGGACCCACTGGTCGAAAATACCGTTCAGGAACCGGCCGTACTGCTCGGAGCCGACCGACCATTCAGTAACGGTTGCTCCGTCCCGGAACTCGGGCCCGACCAGTTGCAGGAAGTGCGCGGGCAGGTTGTCGGCAACGCGCTCGACTATCGGGATGAACTGCAGGTAGTGACTTCCCACCTCGCGCGTCAGGAACTGGTACAGCTCTTTCGGATAATCGGCATTGTGCTTGTGCAGCACGGTCAGCGTGTTGAATTCGACCCCGTGTTTCTTGATGACCTCGATCCCTGCCATGACCTTGTGCCAGGTCGGCTCGCCGCCACGCCCAACGCGGT
>JADFGI010000215.1 GCA_022567815.1 Nitrospinota bacterium | reverse complement strand
TTGGAGACCGGTTGCTGGAGCGCCCTCACATGGTTTTGGGCCGCATCTGGCTCATCCTGCCCGGAGATATTTGCCCCACCTGCCCCATGCGTCAGGAATGCCCCGACCAAACCGAATGCCTTCACCTGGTGGCAAGCAAGGGACACCCCTTTTCTGAAACGGGACAGCCAACGCAGATTTTGGACGATCTATTCAAGCGCGTCCCCCTTGGAGTGAGAAAAATAGGGCGCATCGCCGCCGAATCAAAAGACCTTGCGATAGGAGACATGGCCAAGGAATGCCAAAGAGAAACAAACCGGGAATGGGCCCGACAACAGGACATACATGGCGTCAGGGGGTTTCCCCTTAAACATAAAGATAAAGTGCTGGGGGTGTCGATGCAGTTTACCCGCATCGAGCTCGCCTCGCCCGGCGAAGGGCAGGTCTGGGGAAGAATCATCGCGGATCATGTTGGCGCCGCCCTTGCCAATGCCAGAGCTTTTGACGAACTGGAAAAAGTCACTGCGGACAAGGAACGGATCGAAACCGAGTTGAAGCTTGCAAAACTGGTGCAGGATGGATTTTTACCGCAGGAGCCGCCAAACTTTCCCAATTATGATTTTGCCGCCGAAATGATTCCGGCAAAATTTGTCGGCGGTGATTTTTATGATTTCATTCCGCTCAAAAATGATCAACTGGGAATCGTTCTGGGCGATGTTTCCGGGAAAGGCGTTTCCGCCGCGCTCTATATGGCGCGGTTGTTGAGTGATTTCCGCTATATTTCTCAAACCGATTCTACCCCCGACAAAGTTTTACAACAAGTGAACCAAATCCTGTGCGAACGGTCACGGCACGGAATGTTCGCCACCGCTATTTTTCTTCTGTTGGATCGGGCGACGAACAAATTACACATTGCCAATGCCGGGCATCACCCCGCATTGCTCAATAGCCCCGCCAATAAAGTCCAGGAAGTGGGGCACAGCGGAGGAATCCCTTTGGGGATTCTTCCCGACTCGAAATATTCATCGGAAGAAATTCAACTGCAAAAGGGAAATGCGGTTTTGCTTTATACGGATGGAGCCACGGAACCATTTAATGAAAACAGGGAATCATTTGGCCTGGACCGGATGTGTCAAATTGTCGAGGAGGGCGCTCACTCTCCCAAAGAACTCATTGGCGAAATACAAAAATCCATTGAAAACTTTACCCACAAAGCAACCCTGCATGACGATTTGACGTTGTTGACCTTCCAAGTTTTATAAGGTTCTTCATCGTTCTCAGGATCGGGCGTACCTGCCTGGAAATTTTTCAGGAGCTGGACATGGCGGGAGGAAAACGGTTTTTCTTATATTTCTGTTTGGCGCAAGTGCTGGCCATTTCCGGTTGCGCGGGCAACCCGCCGGCAAACCTTGGACAATTCGCGCCCTGTCCCGATTCGCCAAATTGCGTTTCCACCCAATCGCCTGACGAAAAACACGCCATTGATCCGATTCCCTATCCCGGAACAAAAGACAACGCTAAAAAACGCCTCCTGCAAATCATCCATTCCCTGCCCCGGTCGCGGGTGGTCGCCGATAACCAGGATTATCTACATGTCGAGTTCACCTCGCGGATTTTTCGCTTTGTGGACGACACGGAATTTTATCTGGGCTTGGAAGACGCGATGATTCATTTCCGCTCGGCTTCCCGCCTGGGTTATTCTGACCTTGGAGCCAACCGCAAACGGATGGAAACCATTCGATCCCGGTTTATTTCTTCAGATCCTCCCATCAACCATAAACTTTGAACAGGGAGACGCATGCAACAAACGGAGAAATTTTTCACCTGCCCCTATTGCGGCGAGACCATTTCAATGATATTGGATTTGTCGGTGAATGAGCAAACCTATACGGAAGACTGCGAAGTCTGTTGCCGTCCGATTGAAATCGGCTACCGCGTCCACCAGGGAGAAATTATCGAGTTTTGGGCTCAAGGGACGCAGTGAGAGGTTTTCAGGGGGAACTCTGCGGTTGTAATTTTAATCGGTATCAACCTGCATCATTTTCCAAAAAAAACGGCCCCCGGTTTCCCGGGAGCCGCAAAAGTCAAATCTAAAGTTTAGCTTAGGGACGACAGGGCACGCTGACTCCGGCATATCCATCAACAGAGGATACATCCCAACCCAATCAGTACTTTCTGCCGTATCAAACAGGCAGCTGGCCGTGGAGACCCCATCGTCCAGCATGGGACCTGCCATGCCGGGTGACGTGGTATAACCCCAGGAGTTGACCGAAATCACCGGTCCGATTCCTGTGCTTTCATCCATGGGCTGCACCCAGCCCCCGCCGGAGGAACCCCCGGACAGCTCGCAACTGGGAAGCCACCAATTGACCGGGCCTTCGGTGGTCATGTCCTCGGCGCAATACATAAATTTGGGATCCTCGTTATACGAATACCCCAGGGCATGAGTGAAATCCGCGCTATCCCTTCCATCCGTCTTGTCATTATAAGCCGGCATATCAAATTGAATGGCCAAGGAACCTGCTAAGAAATCAAGGGCGCCTGAAACACCCGCTCCGGTATGCGCACCGGAATCATTAACGACGTAATACGCATAGTCCCATTCAATATTGTTGGGGAAAACCTGGGTGGTCCAATCGGTATCCACCACGCCGAAGGACGGCACCCAGCAACCCAGGGGATCGTTGTCGCAATTCAGGTCGGTGCCCGATCCTCCTGCCGCCTGATTCGGAATAAACAGGACATTACGAGCGAATGCCTTGTTGACGTCGTCATACACGCAATGCGCGGCGGTCAGAATGATGGAGCGGCCGATGCCCGCATCGGTCACCACGGTTCCTGAGCAGACGTAACCCTGCCAGGGGCCCTTCCATTTGGAATTTTTGGGCATTTCAAAATAAATGCGGCCCATGGCGGTTTGCACCAAGCCGCCGAACGACCATTGGGAGTTGGTGATGGTGTCGCCCGTATCGCCGCCGCCACCATCGCCGCCGCCACCATCGCCATCGCCGGAACCAACGCTGAAGTTAACCCATTCGGAGGTGTCGGTATTACCACCCTTGCTCGCCTGGTCCTTGGCCGTCACCCGCCAACTCCAGTTTCCATCGGAAAAGCCTTGCAGGCTGACGGTCCAAACGTCATTGGGACCCTGATTGGCATTAAACGATTGGGTGGTGGTATCATCTGGAAAGCGTATGGTGAACGAAACGGACTTCACACCGGATTCATTGTCGACAACCGTAGCGGCAAACGTATGGGAAGTGCCAATGGTGTCATTCGACGCGGGATCCATGTTGGAGATGGACGGCGCCAAAGTATCCGCATTGCCGGAGGGTTTGCCTTTGGGCTGGCGGTTGGAAGCGCCTTTTTCCGCTGCAATCTGGTGGCCGTGGGGTTGGAAGGAACCGTCGGGCATTCGCAGATAACCGAGGCCCCGGGGATCGATAGCCAAATCCCGGGGAAGGGCCTGGTTCATGCGCTCCTTGGTCCAATGCCCCACGACTTTGGATTTTTGGGGATCCATGGCCATCCCCTGGCCTGCAAACAGGATCATCCCGAATAATAGGGCGATCACCCCAAACCCGACTCTCTGAATGTGCGTTGCCCTCATGGCGAATTCTCCAAAATGAATTTCATGTTCAAAAGGGAAGGTTATGATATGTCATCCATCCGGCCTTCCTTTTAATCGTTTAAAATTGGCGGTCTCTTTTAAGGGGTCCCGGAAACATCCCAGGCTTCAGAAAATATAGACCTTAACATTTTCACATAAATTGTAACGGTATTGAGAAGGGTTTTCTTAACCCCTGTATTTGAAAGTGATAGGAATCCTTAGCAGGTTGCTGAAAAAGTCCCAAACACGAGGGTTGCCACTGCTGTCATGCTGAGCCTGTCGAAGTATGACTTTGATATAAGGGCTGTTTCCACACTTCGACAGGCTCAGTGTGACAGTTGCGGGTAGTAAAAATAGTTTTTCAGCAACTTGTTAGACCAGGTGATAGGAGCGTCTCGAAAATTTCAACCTGGACTATGAGCCAGCCCTTAAGATAAGGGGTTGGCGATTGCAAAGGCTGGCAAATATCAATTGTTAGAAATCCTTGGGAAAAATTCACGGGAAATTTTATGTCAAGTTTAACGGAAAACCACCTCCTTTCGATAACCGGATTCGATGAAAATAATATTTTTGTCGGCGGTACGGAAGGAACCATGCTTCATTTTGACGGAAGCAAATGGGAAAAAATGGAGCTGAATGGTCGCTATACCATCAAAAACATGTGGGGCAGTTCGCCTGATAACTTGTTCGCGGTGGCTACAGATGGGGTTATCCTGCACTTCGATGGCAGTTCATGGTCCCCGCAGGACATGGAAAAACTTCCTCCCATGACAGGAATATTCGGTCTGGCCGCTGATGAAATTTACGCGTGTTCCCGGTTGGGAAAAATACTGCGCTACGACGGTGATACCTGGAAATACACCAAAACCGGGACCGATACCGACGTCACCCGGCTTTGGGGTTGCAAGGAAGGCGGGATGGTCGCCGTTGGCTATGATGGGCTGGTTCTCATACAGGAAGGCGAACAGTGGCATCGCATGACGTTTGACTCAAGTGCGGAGTTTTATGGGGTTTATGGGTTCGGTCCCAAGGAGATTTATATCGTCGGATCCGATGGGGCCATTTTTAAATTCAATGGCGCCGATTTGGTGGAGATGCCCTCGCAGACAATGGAGTTTTTTCTGGATGTGTGGGGTCCCTCCAGCGAAATGGTATTCGCCATCGGTGATGAAGGCATGATACTTTTTTTGGAAGGCGACCAGTGGACCCGCATTGAATCCAATACCAAGGAATACCTGACCGCAATTTGGGGAACCTCCGAAGAAAACATTTACGCCGTGGGCGATAATGGCCTGATTTTGCACTGGAACGGCGAAGACTGGAAACCGGCTGACTGATTCCCCGCACGCCCCACTACATGGGGAGGAAGAGTGGGCTACGCTCGCTACCCCTACGGGGCATGAAGGCAAGGGTCGAATATCACACGCTCACCAGCCCTGAAAAGTTATAAATCTATTTCACGTTAATACTGGGTCCAGCGTCACGCTGGTTGCCCGTAAATATCTCCTCCAGCGAAGCGGTACGCAGAAGGCGGAGTCTTTCATTTCTTGACACTCTCTCAGGTATCATGATACAGTCCGACATCTAACTTATTGAAATAAAGGGCATTTAGTTGTTTATAGCCGCTAAGGGCTAATCTTAGCCAGCTCAATGCGGATTGAAAATATATCAATTATATCGAATGTTTAGGTAAATATAATTAAACCAGTTTCCCGACCGGGAATGCTTATGGGCGCCTCGAAAAATTCGACCTGGACTGTGAGCCAATTCCTTGTTTTAAGGAATTGGTGACTGCAAAGGCCAAAAAATATCAATTTTTACAGGTCCCTTTATGTATAAACCCTCTCTCGAAAAATTCAAACAAAAAGCCCGGCAAGGCAACCTGATTCCGGTTTACAAAGAAATTATCGCCGATCTGGACACGCCCGTATCGGCTTATATGAAAAGCAGGGGAGGGGACTACTCGT
>JADFGI010000214.1 GCA_022567815.1 Nitrospinota bacterium | reverse complement strand
ATGGTCAAATCCCCGCAGACCAAGGGGCCTTGCCCCAGTTGGAAGCACTACCGTTATCTTCTCCCCGCGATGGCTGGGAAAAACCCAGTCTTACGGGAAACGTCAAAGCGGCGCGAGTGTCGCGTCACATTGCGGATCGTACCCTGCGGAAAAAATGTTTTCAATGTCACCTGGATTCCAAACCCGCACCGGGGGAATTCCGATCTCAGGGTTGCGCCGCCTGTCACTTCACTTATTCCAACGACGGACTGTATAAGGGAGACGACCCCACCGTGTCGCGAGCAGATAAGGGGCATCCCGCGTTTCACAAAATGACTGCGCTGACCCCAACCGCGCTTTGCTCCCAGTGTCATAAGGCAACGGGGGCCATCCGGGAAGAAATGAATCCTCCATCCACAGACACCCTGGCCTTACCGGGTGCGGGACAGGTCCGTTGGGATGTCCACTTTGAAAAGGGTTTTGATTGTATTGACTGCCATACCCAGTTTGATATCATGGGAGACGGCAACCTCTATTCCAAGCAACATCAGGCCGTTGAAATCCGGTGCGAAACCTGTCATGGAGATGGTAATTCCCTGCCTTCCACGGAAGAAGTGACCGATCCGAATGATCCGGTGATCCGCTTGAGCCAGCACTACAACGGTTGGACCAATTCCGTTAATGACCGCATGATCCTTTCTGTCCGCAAGCGCAAATTGACCAATGTCAAACTACAAAAAAAGAAAATCATCACTTACGGAAAAATAAGCGGGAAAAAATTCATCACCCCAACCATCCGCAGAGGAAGGAAAGCCCATGTCATCCCGGCCCACAAGAAAAAGCTGGAATGCTCGGCCTGTCATTCCCAATGGGTTCCTGAATGCAAGGGTTGCCATTCTCTTTTGCTCAGGGTAAACACCGAATCGTCTCCGGCAGGGGACCAAAATAAATCATGGAAATTGCCAGCTGTATCGCCGGAAGTCGTCACGCCCGCTCTCATGATCGGCCCCAGAGGAAAGGTGGTGCCCATGCTTGCTCAACTTGACCGGACTCTGACCCTGCTCGACGAACAGGGGAACCCGATTGCTGTTTTAGCCCAAAATGGCGATACACGAGGCCGCTACCGGGATTGGACATTTACCAACCCGCATGGTTATTCCGGGTCCAATCTGGCTTATGCCGTGAGCCCTCATTCCGTCGGCAAGAAGGTCCGGTCTTGCGCCAGTTGTCATTTATCGCCGGAAACTTTAGGCCTTGGGGAAGGAGATATCAGGCTGGGGAAAAACTCGTCCGGGAAAAATGACCAAGTGGAACCCATCGTGCGGTCTGATATTGTCAAAAAAAAATCCCGCTTTGGCCCCGGCGCCAAAGTCAACTTTCGCGGAGCACGACTGGCGGGGATCAGTCAAACGGGAGCCCGCCTTTTTAATCAAAGAGAAATAACGCGCATCCTGCGAGTGGGCAATTGCCTTCCCTGTCACGACAAATACAACGATCGTATTTATCGAAACATAAAAAAAAGTTACGCTTTTGAAAAAAAGCCCGCTCATCGTAAACTCATAGCCAACTTTTTAAATAAGGGGACCTCCAGGAATTAACCAGCGTAGCGCTGGACCGGATATTGAGGAATCAGTATTTTCCGCTTTAACCAAGAGATTTTTGTTAAGTAACGCATTGTCGTTCGCTATCACGATTTTTCCAGGCACCCTTAAAAACTGAATTCGCTGTATGTCCCTGATTAAAAAATTCTGGCTGGTTTTTCTGCTGGCTTCATTTCCGCTTGGAATCACCGCGTCCTCTCTGTATGGACAAATGGAAAACAATCCCCAACCGCCGGAAGAAGCACTCCCTTTCAATCCCGTTCCTGAGGTACAGCCATACGACGATACCATCATCCTGCAACCGGAACTATTCCAATGGCCTCCTTCCATGGAAAATTCCGAACTGTCCCTGGAAAAAGAGGATATATCCGAATCCACCTTTGTGGAAGAAGCTCCCCCGCCAACTTATCCGAAAGAAGAACCATTGGAGGAAAAAGTCGTTGAAGACCTGCCAACTTATTCACCGCAAGAAAAAAGGATGGTCGAGGTTCCCCCCGTGCCGGAAAAAGCTTTTGACGACGCCGGTGATTTCCGCGATCCTTTTTTCCTCATTCGCGGCTTTCAGGAAAATTCGGCAAAGGTCCTTCAGCCGGGAGTCACGGTGGACGGCCTCCGGTTTTTTTCCTACGCCAACTCCGATAAATTCATTGAGAAGTTTTACCGCAACTCCAATTTTTCCCTGGATAAAGTTTTTGGCAAGGTCACGCAAATAGATTCGCGCCAGGGATGCCTGCGTTGTCACACGGGAATCGAGGAAATCAGCGCAAATCATAAATTCAGATGCACCAAATGTCATGCCGGGAACCGGAGAGCCAAATCGCTTTCCAGCGCGCATAAAGGCATGGTGTCCAACCCTTCGGACCTGGAACACGTTGACAAATTTTGCGGAAAATGCCACGCCGATCAAATTGAAAAAGTGGGACGGTCGGCAATGGCCACCGCCAAAGGCATGATAAATATCACCCGCTACGCCTGGGGGGCGCAACCCTATGGGGAAATCAATTATTCTTTGCGCCCCAACCCCGAAGACAAAACGGAAGCATTGTTTCCCCCTACAGATAAAAATAAAAAGCATCCGGTCGATGCCTTTTTACAGACCAAATGCCTGCGTTGTCACCTTCAGGGTCAGGCCCCCCACCGACCGGGAGATTACCGCGCCACCGGCTGTGCCGCTTGTCACATGATCTATGGCAACGATGGACTCACCATGACAAGGGACCGGGCCATTCAATCCAAAAAGCAAAATCCGTTTCAGGAAAACAAAACCATTTTCCAACGGGGAAATGCCTCCCGCTCCCTGACCAATAAACGGGGATATCCCCTGATGCACAAATTCACTCTGGCGATTCCCAGCGTTCAGTGCGAACACTGCCACAACGACAACGGCATCGGCAACGAGTTCGAAGGGTTGTTGAGAAAACCCGCCCGGCCCAACGCCTCAAGCTCAAAGGTCGATGCGGAAAAACCATTGCTTTACGGCAGTGAGCATGAGTTCCTGACTCCCGACATCCACCGTGAACGCGGCATGCACTGCATCGACTGCCATGGAAGCGCCGATATCAAGGGAGCGCCGCCTTCATCGGCCCTGCACTCCAAGGTAGAAATCCGTTGTGAAGATTGTCATGGAACCCACTCCAAGGAACCGGGTGAGTTTTTGCTGGTTCAAGCCGATCCCAACACAAAAAAAGTTTTAAAAACCGTTAATAAGAACCCGAACCTGAGAAAAAAAATCCGCGCGGGCAATATCATTATGGTCAATTCCCGGGGGACCAAGATGCCGCATATCAAGCGGGATAAAAATCAATGGGTGTTGTATTCCAAAGTCACGGGGAAAAAACATGTGATCCCGGTGCTGAAAAATATCGAACCCCCGCCGGCTCATCAGATACCAAAACACATGGCCTCTCTGGAATGCCACACCTGCCACGCTCGCTGGTCTGCAAGTGACTGGGGCATGCACCTCATCCGCGAAACTTCGCCGGATTTGGAAAAATGGCAAAACTGGAGTTTCTCCGATCCGACGCTCCAACAATTATTGTCGCGGGAAATCCCCGAGGACGCGTCCGGCAAAATGCTCGACTGGTTGACAGCAAAGTCCACATCCGAAGGGATTGAGGGAGAATGGATTGACGGGGTGTGGTGGGATATTTTTACGGAAACCAGTTGGAAAGATATGATTCTGGGGAAAAACGCGCGCGGCAAATATTCCATCATGAAACCGAGATATCAGTATTTTATCACCGACCGGACCGAGGAAAATCAACCGTCAGGAAAACGAGCCGAAATCCTTAAAACGGTCGATGGTAAACCCAGCTTGATACTGGTTCCCCATACGCCGCATACCATCCGGAAATCGGTACGGAGTTGCGAAAGCTGTCACGATAGCATGCTGGCTGTCGGACTGGGGGATTCTCTCAAACGGTCTGTCGCGGATGGAAAATTATTTGCCCGCGAATTCAAAACAAAAAACCGATTGCTTCCCCGGTTTCAACTCAAGCAGGTCATCGCAAAAAAAGGACCCAACCTGCAAACAGCCGTCCCTCCCAAGGAAACCCGGTTTCTGAATAAGCAGGAAGTCGCCGCCCTGGCAAACAAAAGCGACGTTTACCGGGCCTTTCGTTATCTGAATTTGCGCCGTCTAAGGTATCCCCGGCTTCTTGCCCGTAACTCGTTTCCTTATGACCTGAGACATAAAGCCAACGAAAAAAAATACGGCCTCCCCGCTCTGATCGAAGATTTATATTATGATTTCAACAAAAACCAGTTTTTTGCCTCCGGCACCTCTTTGGAAGATATATTGGAAAAACGATTGAAGGAAGTTGAGATTCCCCAAGAGGCTGAGGTTCCCCCAGAACTCGAGATGCCTCAAGAAACTGAGGAACAGCCTCAGCCTGGCTTTGATACGCAACCCGAGTTTCGGGATGAAAGGCAGGATGAAAGGATTGAGGAGTCCGCTCCCAGCTTTCCCGAACCTGTAGCTGAACAGGAACCCGATGAGAGATTCTCGGAATCCTCCGAACCTCCAGCGCCCCCCAAAAAGCAAACGTTGGATGAAGAGGGAAATGCCATCATTGAATTTTTTCAGGGCATCTTCAAGGAGGGACCACCCCCTCCCACCGATGACGAACTGGATCAACAACCTCTTACCGAATAGAACCGCATGTATTTTTTAATAACCACCCTGCTATTGGGATGGCTGATTTGGGCATCGCCCGTTCTGGCTGATTCAACATTACCGGAAAAACAAGGCTGTTCCTCTTGCCACCGTTTTTCAGCAGAGGAATCCCCCGAGTCGCACAAAGCCCCCGACCTGTTTTACGCGGGCAACAAATTTCAGAAATCCTGGCTGGAGAAGTTTTTACAAACTCCCGTGGTCGTCCGCAAGGCAGGAACCTCGACCGATCCTGATTTTCTCAAAGCAAGTTCGACCCCGGCTCCACCGCATCCCACTCTCTCCGGCAAGGAAGCGCTGGCGATGGTTGATTATTTGATGTCCCTGTCCATGCCCGGCCTGGCTAAAGGCAATGTGGATGACGCCCCCCTGAGCAAAGGAAATAAGGTCAGAATCAAGATACTGTTTGAACGAAATTACGGATGCATCGCCTGCCATGAAGGAATCAATCTGGCAGGACAAGCGCGAGGCGGCATTTCCGGTCCCTCACTGGCCAACGCGGGAAACCGTTTGACTGCGGACTGGGTTTTCAATTGGCTGAAAACTCCCAAAAAGTTCATTGCCAGGGGACGAATGCCTTTTTATAATCTTGATGATGAATCCGCAATCAAACTTACCAAATACATCATGTCTCTCAAAATCGGAGATTGGAATTAGCCCAAAATGACCTTTAAAAACCTGATTAAAATTTTGTTGTCCGGCTGGCTGGTTTTGCAGTTGTCCGGTTGTGGGGACAATGCAAAGAAGACTGTCACGCCGCCTCCGCCTCCAAGGGCAACCAATGTCCCGGCAACTTCTCCTCCTTCCGCCCCGAAAAAAAGTGCGGTCACTGCTGAAACGCGTGAAGTTTATCAGTGGTATTGCACCCAATGCCACGGACTCAAAGGCAAGGGTG
>JADFGI010000213.1 GCA_022567815.1 Nitrospinota bacterium | reverse complement strand
TGCGCTGGCTCGGCCATGTCTACCGAGATAGTTATGTCCGCCCCCTGAAGAATTTTTATCCGCGAAGACCGGCCCGCCCGGCCCCGGAAAATGGCCCAGAGATCTAGCATAATGCCCAACGAGCTATCGCCCTGAAATAACACGACGGAAAAACCAGGCGAATAGAGGTCGGTATCGGGGGCCAGCAAAAATTTTCCGCCATAAAGCTTTGCGTTGGAAACAATGGCCCAGGCCGCGTCATGCTCTTCTCCTTCCACAGTAACTTTTAGGGCGGGTAAGTTTGCGCGCGCAATCTGCCGCAAGCCAGATAAAGCGTATGCCCCTTTGCCAAAAATTTTCTTAACCGCTGAAGAGACGCCCGCGACCACCCGCGCGTCAAAACCCGCGCTGGCCATCAGAAAAAAAACCCTTCCGTCCACCAGGCCGAGATGAATATTTCTGACCTGGCCGAAAGCGATGGTACGCGCGATGGCGTCCGGGTCCAACCGCAACCCGATTTCCATAGCCAGGACGTTGGCGGTGCCAATGGGGATGATTCCCAGCGGCATCCCGCTATCCCCTATGCCGGTGATGGCCTCGTTAATGGTCCCGTCGCCGCCCGCCGCGACGATGACGTCAAAGCCGCCCGATTTGACCGCCGTTGCGACAAGATATTGCGCGTGGCCCGCCTGTTCCGTCATACCTTCCACACACTCGACGCCAAGTCGCCGAAGTAATTTCAGGGTCGGTTGCAGGACGCGGCTATTCTGGCCCGCGGCCGGATTGTAAACCACAAACGCATTTTTGCGCAGAGGGGAAACCATAAATAATCAGGAATAAGAGATGGAAGGTTCGCTATAAATTATTGACCAGGACAAGCGTCTGCCCCCAATCACTCGCCATTAACGACCACACAGTTTCTGCCCTGGCCTTTGGCCTTATAGAGGGCTTCGTCCGCTGACTTCATGACTGCGGCGGGGGTCTGGTCGGCGCCGCCCGAACGCGCTAACCCGATACTGACCGTCACGCGGACCCTTTTCATTTTTGATTTAACCTTTCCGCGTTGTTTTTCAGAGGTTGTTTTTCTCGCTTTTTGCGGGAGGCGGATGAAAAATTCTCTCCCGGCCAGCTTTTTCCTGGCCTGGTCGGCGACTGAGAAAGCGTTATTGCAATCGCGTCCCTCGAACACGGCGAAGAACTCCTCGCCGCCGTAACGGAAAGCGTTTCCCATGTCATTGCTGAGGCTTTTTCCCACCATTCTGAGCACGTTATCGCCTTCGTCATGTCCGTATGTGTCGTTGAATTTTTTGAAATGGTCGATGTCCATCATAGCGACCATATAATTCCCCGACAGGGTCTGCAAGTGTTCGTCCAACGCCCGGCGGTTAGGAATTTGCGTGAGTTCGTCAATATAGACCCTTTGCCAGTACATCCTGAAAATGGCGTGCAGATGTATGAAAGAAGCGATGGAAAAAGCCGCCAGCGTATGAGTGGCCATCAGTCCCTCCTCCACTCCGCTGGACATGCCGACCTGCGCCGCGCTCAGAAACGGGATGAGTGTGATCACCGTGGCGAGTATAAATGGCTTTATTTTATCATCCGTGGAAAGGACGGCGATGAACCCCAATATTGAAATGGAAAAGAAAGACATCTGCGGGATGATTAAAAAACTGCCTAACGGGAAAAAATCGCGCCCGGCCATTTTTCGAAAACTGTCTGGGCTAAACAAGAACCAGCCAGTAAGCAAAACAAGCGGCGTCAGCAAAAGCAAGACGCGGAACAATGACCGCAACCTGAACGCCTGGCTCTCCTTGGCGATAAATGTCACCGCTAGCATGATGGGGATCCCGATACAGAGGATCTGGTTCATTTCCAGCTTGCCAATTTTCAATGCAAGGAAAAGGGCGGGATGCACCATCACATAACAAGTCCCCAAAAACAGCAGGGCCGTCAACAATATCCGCGTCTGGTTGAGCCTCCACCCCAGGATGCCCGCTAGGGCAAACCCCAGATAGGGGATCAATGGCAGGACCTCTAAAACAGTTTCATGCAGTATCAGCCGCGGCCCAAAGGAAGGCAGAAAAAACATAGCGGCAGGTAACAAACTGGCCAGAAAGTATACCCCGTAGGTTTTTTTTGATTGCGGCACAACCGGCTCCAGGAAATGGTCGATCCCATTGAATTATTTAGCGTTATATACGCTTATATTAACAGGCGCCACCACCCGGCGCAAGGCCAATTTTTATTTAACTTATTGTTTTAAATAGTGATCTTGCCCCGAAAAAGTGGACACAAAGAAAGTGATGAATATAATCATTTTCGGAGGTGTTCCTATGGTAAAAAAGCGCAGGAAGTTCACGAAAGAATTTAAAGTAGAAGCGGTTCGATTAATAGTAGAGGAAGGCAGGGGCACGGCGGAAGTGTCTCGCGAACTTGGAGTCGGCGTCAATTCTCTTGACCGTTGGAAAAAGAAATACGCGGAAGGCAAGATAGATCCATTTCCCGGCAAAGGCCGTTTGAGTCCCGAGGATGCTGAGTTGCGCCGATTAAAGCGGGAGAATGAAGTTCTGCGCATGGAGCGTGACATATTAAAAAAAGCGGCGGCTATCTTCTCGAAGGATTCCCTATGAGATATGTGTTTATCCGGGATCATCGTGAGGCGTTTCCAGTGGGTTTGATGTGCCGGACACTGGAGGTGGGCAGAAGCGGGTTCTATGCCTGGCTGAACCGTTCTGAGAGCGCCCGCAGTCAAGAGAACCGGCGATTACTGATGGAAATCAAAGTGGCTCATCAGAAGAGCAGAAAAGCTTACGGCAGTCCGCGCATCCATGCGGAGTTGAATGATAACGGCCATGTCTGCGGCAGACATCGCGTGGCCCGTCTGATGCGTCAGCATGAAATCGTTTCCAAACATAAAAAGAAGTTCAGGGTAACGACCAACTCTGCCCACTCTTATCCAGTCGCCAAGAATCTATTGCAGAGGAATTTTACAGTTTCCGAACCTGGGCAATGCTGGGTATCTGATATAACGTATATCCCGACGCAGGAAGGTTGGCTGTATCTGGCGGTAACGCTGGACTTGTTCCACCGCAAGGTTGTCGGTTGGGCGATGGATCGATGGATCACCCGGCAGTTGACCATCGATTCTTTAAACATGGCGGTTAAAAGTGGGTGTGTGGAGTCAGGGCTGGTCCATCATTCCGACCGGGGCGTTCAATACGCCAGCGCCGAGTTTCAAGACTTGTTAAAGGCTCATACAATCCGGTGTAGCATGAGCCGGAAGGGAGACTGCTGGGATAACGCCGTGGCGGAAAGCTTCTTCCACACCTTGAAGGTGGAGTTGATTCACGGAAAACTATACGATACCCGTCGGGAAGCAAAGGCGAATATTTTTGAATACATCGAAGTGTTTTACAATCGAGAACGCCGTCATTCGTACCTTGGCTATCTCAGCCCCGCAGACTTTGAGAAAAAGTTTGCGGCTTAATTAACTGTCCACTAATATGGGGCAGGATCACTATTGTATTGTTAAATGATCGGAATGTTAAACTTTCTTCCCTACTGAATCCCCCCTTTTTATTGTGATGACCTATAGATGCCAATGGCCCTTGAGTTCCTATCAGGAATAGGCGTTTTTTAGCGTTCAGACCCAGGACTGTCGTTGATTGACTAGAGCTGTGAAGGGGGTGCGTCCGCTCCTTATCCAAACCATGCTTATTACCCATTTCCCTTGTCTCACAACCGATCCAAGCGTATTTCATTTTTGATTTCAATCTCAGAACTGAGAAAGCCTTAAAAACCATAACCATTTAAAAACTAATAAGTTAACGAATGGCACGGGCCTTGCTATTTAGATAACTAGAGTGTCGAAACAAATGTTAAGGGGTTACAAGGAGGCTATCAAATAAAAACTTTAATCGCAGGTTTAATCATATTAGGCATATTAGGTCTTACTTGGAAAATTGGATATCAAATTCGTGAGTTTTTACAGCTTCTTGGTGAATGAAGCAATAATCTCTAGGACTGCAGAACCTCAAAAATTTAGCGGATTGGAACAAATCATGTTGTCGAAATTCGAATTGAAAGAATTGATGGTTTCCAAATTAACCATCAACCGATGAAACAAACCATGTCCCCATCAAAACAAAATTCAGCCAGAAGGGGTTCAGCATGATTGAGTTGCTGATTGTTGTCAGTATCATTAGCATTCTGGCTTATATAGCCATGCCAAATTTAAAATATTTCAAAGAGAGATTTTACGATTTAGATACCAGGGTCAACTTGCATAACGTGTATGTAGCTTGCAAGGTCCTTTGGGTTGACAAGGGGTCCGGCGAGGAGTGCGCTGTTAATTTTTTGAATTCAACTACATACGGGTATAGGCAGTCGTCCAAGGTTAAGGTAGCAGTTTCTGGAAATGAATGGACTTTTTCCGGAACCGGGGCGCATCTTTACAATACCAACAAAAAAATTTTCATAAATACATTAGGAATTATCAGTGAGGCGCCACAGTCCCCCTCACCTGGCGGTCCATCGTCCCCGGGCAATTCATCGCCACCTGGCGGTCCATCGTCTCCGGGAAATTCATCGCCACCGGGCAAACCATCTTCACCTGGCGGTCCATCATCACCTGGTGGTCCACTCTCACAATGAGGAGGAAGTAATGAATGCGACCGTCGATATTACCGCGATGAAAAGCAGTGTAAAAAAGTACAGTTACCTGGTCAATAGCGGATTAATGGATCCGGGTGAGTTGAAAGGGGTCTTGATCAAGAGCCAGAAGAAGCGCATCGATATTGAAAAAATTTTCTTGAACGACTTTGGCCTATCACGAGAGGAAATAGGCCGGTCCCTGGAGAAATATTACCAGATTCCTTATTACGGGTATAACGAGTCCATTCTGTTTTCACAGGATAATTTTTCAGGACTCAACCTGAAATTTCTTACTAAAAACTGTTGGGTTCCTGTTCAAAACGATTCAAATTTAGCCGTAGTGCTTATTGATGATCCGATGGATATAGAGAAAGTCCAAGGAGTCAAGCAGGCTTTTACGAAAAAGGAAATTCAGTTCAGGGTTGGATTAAAGGCCGATATTATGGATTTCCTGAATATGGGAAAATTACTCAAGGAAGAACCTGTTCTTGTAAATAGAAATGAAAACGTTTCCTCACTTTTGGTTTCTATAGATAGAGAAAATGGGTATTTGGACCATGATGAGACAGATGAGTTCGATGATTCTACCGCTCTCTATGATAGCGACAATGGCATTGTCCGTTTAGTCAATAAAATTATTATTGATGCCTATCTCGGCGGCGTTTCCGATATCCACATCGAACCGGGGCTTGGGAAAAAAACTGTTGCCGTTCGCTTTCGAAAAGAAGGGGATTGCGAAATTTATGCAAATCTTCCGGCCCATTGCAGGCGAGGCATTGTTTCCCGAATTAAAGTCATGGCCAAGCTCGATATTTTTGAAAGACGCTTGCCTCAAGATGGAAAGTTTAAGCTGAAGTTTTGTAATAAAGAGATCGAGGTCAGGGTGACCATTTTGCCGACGGTTGGAAATAATGAAGATGTTGTTCTTCGTCTGCTGGAGTACAAAAAAATCATGAAACTCAATGAAATTAATTTCACTCCGGCAAACAAAAGGCTTGTTAAAGCAAATTTGAATA
>JADFGI010000212.1 GCA_022567815.1 Nitrospinota bacterium | reverse complement strand
ATGAGGATCAATTGAGGGTTCCACAGCCCCAACCACCACCCGGCGGCATGTTTAGCAATCCCCCGTTCCCGTCGCTTGAATTCCGCACGCTCATACAAACGATGAGGGATTCCGAGGTCCTGGCTACCGGGGTCATTCCGAGTGATTGTGTTTCTCGGAATCGTGTGCGCGTCTGGGTGGATGGGAATCAGATCACACAAGAATCTGACCGGAATTAGAGGCTCACGATGGCTAACACAATCACCTTCGACCTAAGTCATTTTACCCAATGGGGTCCTATCATCACTTTCCTCCATGCTGAGATGCCGAATCTGCCGACGTCAACGGGTGCCTTGATCTGGTATGCCGTGAACGGTGTGCGCCAAGAAACCCCTCTTCGCTTGGACCTGATGAAAATCGCCTATGATTTCGAATTTGAAACCGAAAACCGGGTCAATCCCCATCTGACGCAGGAATTGCGGCAGACCGTGGCCGAGTGGAAGGACCGTCATAAATCCGACCAGCTCCCATTTTTGTTTTTTACCAAATCGCTGGATTTTGTGACCGTTTACGATGGCCGTTCGTTGGATGGCCCATCCAAAATGCGTTTTGAAGGGCCGTCTGCCTGGATAATCTCCTTTTGCAACGAGAAACCACGAGCGTTAGAGCAGATTCGATTGCATATCGAAAAAAAATCCGCCCCGACGAAAGTTGAAGAAAATGCGGTGGATTTGGCTATTGAGGATTTGGAAGGTAAAAAAATCCTTTATGGCGAAAGAGGCAAATATCTGACCCTTGCCCTGCCGCACAATTCCCACCTATAACGTTGCGGGCAAGAGATACTTCGGAAGGACGATATAGACCCACATTTCTTCTAATTTACCTTAGCCAAAGACTCTTCAATCACAGAAAAAATTGTTTCAGGAGGATAATCCTTGCGTATGTAATGAAACGCACCTTTTTCAATACATAGATTCATAGTAGCAATATCATCCCTTCCAGTTATCATTATGACCCTCGCATCGGGATTTAGATTTAAGATTTCCTCCAGAACCTCGTCTCCGGTTGTAGTTGGCATTTCAAAGTCAAGCAATGTCAAATCTGGTTTCTCAGACTTGAAGAGATTAATCGCTTGTTCGCCATCTTCAGCTTCACCCACAATTTCATAATTCCTGCTGAGCAGGTTTCTTCTGAGAAACATAGTAAATTGTTCACTATCATCAACAATAAGTACTCGAATGCTCTTTTTTTTTGCCATTAATATTTTCTTTCCGTCGATTGTAAATAAAATTCCAATTTTTCCAGGTTGCCTGGATCATTTTCAATGGTCAATAATTGTCCATCGGTCATATTGTATCCTCCTTGCGTCTAATTTTCGATCACTTGCGTTAGAACAAGAATGACCTCAGGAATGACAATTCCACGTTGGTCCGCCCCCAAAATATTCATTTCAACCGTTTGTTTTATATTCGGAATACTATACCACGGCCCTTTTATTATAACAAGGAAAGACTTTGTAACCTAGATTGCAATTAGCCCAGTTGTGCGAAAATTCAACTGCTTTGAAGGCGACATTTTGGGTTTTGCGAAGTGAGACAATAGCCGGGGAATCGAGTATAAAAGGATTTTTAATATTTTCTTGCCAAGGAAGGCTCTCTAATTAAAATTTTTGATCAAATCTTTGCCTTAAAGAGATCTCTAATAATTCGTTATTTTTTTATCAGGCAACTCGCTGACCCTTATTGCACAAGGGCCGCTCATGGCCTGGAACCCATTTTTAGAGATGCCCTTAATTATCTGTAATCTAAATTTCTGGACCTTTTCTATTCCAATTTGGAACAATTTTATTGAATCACCGATTTCGTCAATTCCCACCTTGTCAAGAATCACTGAACATGCGAGTTTTTCTTGGACGAAAGTAAAAATTCCCGGACACACGGACCTTGGAGAATTTTCTCATGCGTTGGCCCACCATTCTCATCTTTAAGCTGTGTAACCAGGAGAAACTTCGAGAAACCGAAATAGAAGCGATGTGGGCCAGAGTTATCAAAGAAAAACCGTGGGTTGACATCCTGCCGGTCCAACCAATATAATCCCCAGCAAACACAGGATAAATATTTTATTTTAAAACATTGTTTTGTTTGACTCGCCTGCATTGCCGCGCATCGTGTCAGAGTAGGGCAAAGCGGATGTGATCGATCACATTTAAAAAGGATGAGTGGCCTGATGGATGATGGAAAAAAATTTGAAAAGCTCGGTTACACCAGTCTGGAAAACAACAACCTCCAGGAAGCGGAATCGCATTTTCTGAAAGCTTTGAACCTGATGGGGAAATCAGGAGACGAAACCGGGCAGGCGTATGTGCTTGGCAATCTGGGAAACATCTGCTTTCAAGATCAACGCCTGGATTTAGCCGAGGATTATTATGCCAAGTCATTGGCATTGATGGAAAAAGTGGATGATGTCAAAGGAATCGAAAGTTCATTGGGCAATCTGGGGAGCGTTTATTTTTACCAGGGAAGCCTGGACAAAGCCGAAGAAAAATACACCAAGGCGTTGGAGTTGATGGTCAAGCAGAACGATTTCCTCGGTCAGGGGCTTTACTATGAAAACCTTGGCAACGTGTCCTTGAAACGACAGGCGTTTGAGTCAGCCAAAGAATTTTTCAGCAAAGCGTGTAGCTGTCTGGACAGCACAAAGGACAAGGAAAAAATTGACCAGCTTCAAGAGAAAGCCGATTCCATCGAGAAACATCCAGGTTATCTAAAAAGCAAAGAGAGCAGTATTTTGTCCGAAATTGAATCGCTGGGCCAAACAGGCGATAAAAAGGAGCTGTTGAAAAAATATCAGGACCTTGAAGAGATATATTATGTGGGTGCCCAAATGGGCAAGGTCGCGGAAACCATTCAATGTTCCATTTCAATTTTTGAAGAATTGAAAGACCAACATTCTGCCGGTGTATGTTATGGCAATCTGGCAACCGCCTACATGCAAATCGGAGTTTCCGGAGATTTAAAAAATTTCGACCTGGCAGAGGAAAACTATGTCAAGGCATTGGAGCTTATTCAGGAAGGCCAGGACAACAGCCGCCGTGCCTACCTGCTGGGAAGCCTGGGAAATATTTGCCTGCACAAGAAAGATTTGAATAAAGCCCGGGACTATTACAATCGATCCCTGAAAAAGATGGAAGAATTAGGGGACACATTAGGTGAAGCGCGAAGTTATTCCAACCTGGGGAACGTCAAGACCCTGCAACAAGATTGGGACGGAGCCAGGGACAATCATCAGAGATCCCTGGAACTCATGGAAAAACTTGAAAACCGTCCGGGAATCGCTCAGGAGTGCGAAATTCTTGGAGACATCCACCTCAAGAAAAAAGATTTAGAAAAAGCGGAAGTTTACCTCAGCCGGGCCAGCGCCCTTTTCGAGGCCATGAAAGACTCCAAAAGCGAAGCCCAGGTTCAGGAAAAGCTGGTGTACATCATGGGCCAGCCAGAATACCTGGGAAGACGCAAAGAAGAATTGCAGAAAGAACTCAAGAAACCAGAGGTGGAAAAAGACGACAAGAGAAAAACCACTTTAATGAGTGAATTGGGACACGTGCATTACCTGGCGCAAGAACTGGAACCATCGGTGGAAATATTCAAGCAAGTCATTTCCTTGCAGGAAAAAGTCAAGGACGAAGCAGGGGTCGGCGTCACACAGGCAACCCTCGGAAATATTCATTTAGAAAAGAAAGACTACGAAGCCGCAGAGGGAACCTACGCCAAAGCCATCCAGATAAAGGAAAAATTGCAGGATCATCCGGGGCTCATGGAATTGTACACCAGTCGCGCCAAGGTACTTGCCCAAATGGGCAAGATCGAGCTGGCCGAAAAAACCATGAACAAATCCCTGACACTCAACCAAAAGCTGGGGAATATCTCCGGATTGGTCAACGATTATAGAAACCTTGGTGACATGTCCCTGCAAAAATCCGATTGGGCAGGGGTAGAGAAAAATTATTTAAAGGCCTTGGAGTTAAACAAAAAAAATGGCAATAAGCCTGAAACGAGCGAAGACTATAGAAATCTGTGTACCTTGTATGTGCAAAGAGAAAACTGGAGCCAGGCAGAGAAATATGCGCTCCAGGCCTATGAAATTGCCGACGAGTTCAAGAATCTTCGCGCCGCCTGTTATGATTCACGAAACCTGGCGAATATTTATTCAGAGAAACAAGATCGCACCCGCCAGGAAAAGTATTTAGAGATCGCCAGCGAAAAATCCAAAAAGTTGAAAGATTCCCAAGAGATTTGTTTTGATTTAAGAGCGTTGGGCAAATTTTTTATGGGTCGAGGTTACAAGGAAAAATCCCGAGATAAATTTCAGTCTGCATTTGATATTTCAAAAAAAAGCGGGAATAAAACAGAAATAGCGGAAGATTATCGCAACATGGGTAATCTCAGCTTTAGCAATGGCGATAGAAAACAAGCCGAAAAGGATTATCTGGCAGCCTTGAAACTGACAGAGGAGATTGGAGATAAGATAGGGACGGCGCAGGATTTCACTTATTTAGGCAACCTCCGATTCAAGGAAGGACATTTTGAGGAAGCCGAAAATTATTTTGATAAAGCCAGTGAAAACTTTTCCGATGCCAAAAGGTATGTCGATTTGGCCCAACTTTATCTGACCCTGACCCGAATGGAGGTCATGGTTAGCCGAAGCGAAGCTTCAGAAAAATACCTGGATAAAGCCAGGGAAGTTGCAAGAGAATTGGGCGATCCTGAGAATTTAATGAAATCAATACAAGAAGTTGAAAAGCTAAAGGACTCCATCGACAAAAAATAACTTTTTCAAACCGCTAAAGCGCGACCCCAAAACAAATTATGGTGTTGAATTCTTAAAACAAATTGCGAAGGAACACTTGTTTAGGGAATTGTAAAAGAATGTGTGGATAATGGGATTGTTCACATAGCATCCCGTTATGAAATCCGGTGACAAGTCTTTTTGGGAGAACAAAAATTCCTTTAATATCATAAGTTTCAGATAGTTATGGTGTAATTTGGGTTTGGAATTGGTTGCAGTATCAGGCTTTGATAGTTTGAACGGAATAATCAAGTGTTTTTCCACAGATTTTCCCCAAAAAAGTTTGGGGTATTTGCTTGACAACAGCTTTGAAATTAAATATAACGTGAATCATCTAGGGTAAAAGAAGGCCGAAGCTTATTCCTGTTAACCAGTGTTTTTCACTGCAATTATCATGAAGAAAGGCAGATGAAAGTAACCTACAGCCCACAGCTGATGGAAGAGGCCGTATTCAGGTACCTGAACCATTACGAGCGATCAGGTTTTCGTGCTGATTACGATGAGTACCATTCTCTTGCCGATCCCATCTACGAATTGCCTGAAGACGATCGCGAAGACGCCTTTGAGAAGGTGAACCGAATCTTCTTTACAGAGAAGCTCAAACTCGGGGACCACGTTCTACGGGCTCTTGAAGCGGTAGGTTTGATTCCCAAGAGAAAGCGAACAGCAAAAAAATCGATTGCCGAAATTCCCCAAAACGTTGAAGCCTCAGCAGAAAAATCCCCATCCACAGAGACCGACGCTCCTCTCCCGCAAGATTCTTCCGAAATCGAAAAACAAAATACCGAAATAGCAGATCAATCCATTGCTCCGGCTGAAGTGGAGGATGAGGAGAAGGTTGCTTACGATTT
>JADFGI010000211.1 GCA_022567815.1 Nitrospinota bacterium | reverse complement strand
AAACTTGATGATCTTCCCGGAACCTTGGGGAATGGGCCTCATCTGCGCAAATCGATCATGCACCAAATGGGGGGTGGCGAAAACCAGGAGCAGCTTATCATAATAAAGCTCTACCCCAGCATCCACCTGAGTCGTTGTGGTTAAATTGTCTGGCATGGGTTTACCTCAATTCTGACCCTATTACCGATTCAAACTTTGTTGCATCACTTGAGCCTGATGGGCCCTGAAATCCTCATCCGACATATTTGCGTAGAGTACTTTCAGGTCCTGCCCCGTACCAGACGGCACGTTACTAACCGATCCCGGTGCTACCCCCTGCGCTACAGGGGATGGGTTGGGGATGACTCCCATGAGTGGGGCCGCGTAAACATTGCCGTTGCCACCGTTTCCGGGTGCCGGGGTTGTGACCTGGCGGGCAAAGGCCAATGCGGTCTGATGTGGGTTCTGGCTGTTCGCGATAATTGTTGAAATCGTAGGGTCGTTTTTTAGGGCTTGTGAGAGTGCCGGGGCGATTGTCACGCCATTACCGACAAGCTCAATGTAATTAGGGTCGTTTTGCATGGCAGTGGATTGAAAATCCTGCCGTATTTGTTGAGCCCCGGATTCAAAACCCTCCACCACCCAAACCAAACCTTTTTCCTGGCACCGAGGTTTAAAAAGCAAGGACAAGTTCTCCACCAGCTTCATCAAATCAAAATCGCCGGGGTTCAACTCCATACGGCCCGCCTCGATTTTGCTAATATCGAGGATACTGTTTATCAATTCCAGAAGATAATTACCGCTATTTTGGATCGTCGCGATCGAACTCCTTTGCTGGCGATTCAAATCCTTATCCTTCAACAAGATCTGAGAATAGCCCAAAATTGCATTCATTGGCGTTCGGATTTCATGACTCATATTGGCCAAAAATATGCTTTTGGACCGGTTGGCCGCTTCCGCTTCCTCCTTGGCCGCTTGCGCAACCAGTATGGCTTCCGCTCTTTTCTTTTCGCTTTCCAGGCGTTGCATGAACTGACCAATTTGACTGCCCTTATCGACAAGGAGATCATTCAAATCCTTTTCAGGATTGGTTAGTTCGATGCTGAAAATTTCCATCATCCCCCAGAATTTTTCTCCTGAGAAGATAGGGAATCCAAATCCATTTTGAATCCCAATTTTTTCCGCAACAGAGGTTCTTGGAAAATTAGGATCTTTGGTCACATCATTAATCCAGGCTGGTTTTTTGCTTTTCCAAACTCTTCCTGGCAATCCCACCCCTTTTTCAAATCTCGTTTTAAAAGTTTGTTGCGAAAACAAGTTATAGGCTTCCCGGCCCAACCTGTCAGAATAAGCGCCAATCCGACAACTCAAAGTATTGGATTCTAAATCCTCAAACCAATAAAAGGCCAAATCCCACGTTTGATGGTTGGTAAGCGTTTTCAGAATTTTAACAACTCCCTCATCTATATTCCGTGCTTGGGCCAGGACCTTGGTCAAATCATATCGGAGGATATTACGAGACTCCGCCCGTTTTTCCACACTGATGTCCCTAAAGGTCACGACAGCTCCAGCCAACTTGGCATTTTCCCGAATTGGCGTACTCACATACTCCACTGGGAAGCAACTGCCATTCTTACGCCAAAAAACTTCATCAGTTTCTCGGTGGACCTTGCCATCCTTGATAGAAGCAAAAATGTGGCCTTCTTCTACGGGGTAAGGCGTTCCATCCGCCCTGGAATGGTGTATGAGGAAATGCTGAAGTTTGCCAATCATTTCCTCTTCTGAATAACCCAGCATTTTTGTTGCCGCGGGATTTACAAATGTTGTGTTCCCCTCCATATCTATCCCACAAATTCCTTCTCCTGCCGAATTCAAAATCAGAGTTTTTTGATTCATCACCTTTTCTAATGCAGCATTTTTCTCTTCCCGATCAGTGATATCGAGGACAACACCGGTGAACATTCTCTCCTTGCCGAAATACAACTCACTGATCTTTAATTCCAGGGGAAAAGTCGATCCGTCCTTTCGCAAACCCTCCACTTCCAAGTCAATGCCAATGATCTTCGCCACACCGGTTTGCAAATAATTCCGTATGTACTGGTTGTGCTCGGAGCAATAAGGTTCCGGCATTAGCATTTTTACGTTCTTACCAATCAGATCTTTTGAGAGGTAACCAAAAATTTTTTCTGTAGCAATATTTACACTCTCGATTTCACCTTTCACATTGATCGTAATGATTCCACCAATAGCCGTATCCATAATTACCTGAAGTTTTTTTTCGCGTTCCTCCAGTTTTAAAGCGGTTTTGACCTGTATCTTGTAAGTTCGGATATAGTCCAGAGTCAGCCCCATAAATGGAACCAGGTAGGCCAGGATTTTTAGAAAGTGGGCAATATTGAAGTGATTATCAAACAAGGTGGAAGAACCAAACGCCATATGCATTTCAAGCACGATTTCAGGTATCAGGGCAACAAATAGACTTGCCGTGAGCAGATTGGCTTTCTTGCGATAGAGTTTCCAGAAAACAGGCGCCGCGATTATAAACAATCCCAGCGGCACCACATCATAGGGCCGGGTGATAAAGGCGCCGGGGAATTGGGTGACAGGCAGATTTTCATGGTTGGCGCTATAGGAGATCAGAAAATACGCCAACCCCCCGAATAATAAACTCACCCCAAGTATTCGCACGATTCCCGCGCGCGTGCCGGAGGTACCCAGCTTCAAACATATCACCGCACCAACGATGAGAATTGCCGCATTGAACCCGCGCGACAAAGCCCAGGTGAAAGGAATGAGGTTGCTGTTATCCGCGACAGCGTCAATCAGGCGCATGGCCGCCAGGGTATGAAACGCGTCCATCGTGCCGGAACAAAACAAGGCGATGCCAATAATCGGGGTGGTGACGTCTTTGTTAATTGCAAAATGTGAAAACGCCAGAAGAATGGTAAGAGCCGCCACACTGACCGCGCTCCATTCAAGTAGCCCATGCTCCAGGGCTCCGGCGAGGGTGAAAAACATTTCATCCATTAACACCGCTTTCGAAATATCCGAGGACGCTAATTCTTTAATACTAAACCCGTGGACCTCCGAACTAAAATCGAAACCCGCAAGATGGAGCCCAAAGGGCAACACACAAATAAACGCTACAAAATAAACCAAAGTTACTGGAAAGCTAAAATCATTTTGCTTATCTTGTACGCTCATAGTATTGTTTCCAAAATTGCAATCCCTTGGCTAAAAATATCGACATCCTGAAAGGCGCTATATCGGATGGTAAGAGCAAATCCTGTTCTCGGTTTTCACAACTTTTCTCCCCTATAGATTCAGAACATCGTTTCTGGTCGACGTGGGAATCTGGGCCTCCTCCTTTCCTAACCCGGTCAAAGAGACTTTTTTTCCTTATCTCCGTGAGTATCCTTCAAAGTAAACTGGTTGACGATTCCTTGCAGGTTAGCCGCCATTTTGGAAAGTTCCGTTGCGGCTATTTTGGAATCGCTGGCCCCCTCAGTGGTGCTTTTGACGGCTTTGGCCACACCTGAAATATTATCGGCAATTTCCGTCGTCCCATTCGCCGCTTCCTGAACGTTGCGGCTAATCTCATTGGTCGTTGCCGTCTGTTCTTCCACGGCGCCGGCTATAGTGTTGGAGATGTCGTTAATCTTGTTAATGACTTCGGCAATCTCACCAATGGCCTCTACCGAATTTTTAGTGTCCGTCTGAATAGTCTGAATCTTTTTGCTGATATCTTCTGTAGCCTTGGCCGTTTGATTGGCAAGTTCTTTGACTTCGTTGGCGACCACGGCAAACCCTTTTCCCGCTTCTCCGGCCCGTGCCGCTTCGATCGTGGCATTGAGAGCCAAAAGATTGGTTTGCTCCGCGATAGAGGTGATCACCTTGATTACCTGACCAATTTCCTTCGAACTTTCCCCAAGCTTTCCTACTGTGGCGTTTGTTTTCTCAGCGATTTCAACTGCTGAACTGGCTACTTTTGCCGCTTCATTCGCGCTTTTAGCGATTTCTGCGATGCTGGTGGTCATTTCTTCCGTCCCTGAAGCAACGGTCTGAACGTTGGAATTGACTTGTTCCGAAGCCACCGAAACCGCATTGGCCAGTGCTGAGGCTTTTTCCGCAGTGCTAGACAGTTCCTGGCTGGTGGCGGACAGTTCCTCGGCAGAAGATCCTACCGTTACGGCGGTATTGCCAATTTTCCGAATAACGTCCCGGAGATTAACAAAAAACTTTTCAAGACCCTCGCCCAAGCGGCCAATAGCATCCTCTCCATGTATTGAAACCTCATTTGTGAGGTCCCCTTCAGTAGCCGCCTCCACCACAACCAGTATACTGTCTACCTTCTCTTGCAGTTCTTGAGCCTGTTGTCGTTCGCGTTCCTGCAAGTCCTTAGCTTTTTGTTCGTTAGCCAATTTTTCAGTAATCACTGACCAGCTGACCATGGCGCCCATATAGTTCTTATCTTTGTCGTAGATGGGGCTGACCAGAAGGTCCAGAGTTTCAGGTCCCACCTGAATATTGGCTTGACGCGGCAGGTTTTTGGGATCGGAAAGGATGTTCCGCTGATGCGCCGGATTCTTGTGAAAAATGTCGATCGACTGACCCACCAGGTTTTCCACCCGGTCAGGCAGGTATTGCTCCAAGGTCTTTAAAGTTTTTTCGGAGGCAGGGTTCATGTATTGAAGAACGAGGTCCGTATCCGCGTACATGAGGTTGATCGGAGCGTTTTCCATCATCGAGGTTATCCGGGCGATCTGGAGATCGGTCTTTTTCTTTTCGGTGACGTCATCCCAATTCACCACGTATCCGGCTATCTGCCCATTTTGACTATATATTCCATTGATTTGCGCGCTCAAGGTGACCTCGCCAAAGGAGAACTCCGCTGTATGCGGTAAAGACCTGGGATCCCGCAAAATCCTTTCGATAGCATCCGGATTTTTGTGAAACCGGTGGATGGATCCCCCCACCATATCTTCTAACGAGACGCCAAACTCTTTTCTTATATCTTCCCTGATAAGAGACAGGGTTTCCTTGGCTTTCTCATTCGCAAAGATAAGATTATATTCGGGATCAGCAAAAAGCAGGTTCACTTGCATGCTTTCCAAACTGGCTAGTAATTTTTCAGATGATTTCAGCAAAGCGGATTTGCCATTATCACCATTTCTGAAAATACGAGAAAAAAGTGAACGTTCAGCAGGTGCGTTTAAAGTTTTTGCAGAAAGGCTGGGCATTTTAAAACCTCTAAAGTAGATGATTGGTTAGAATAGTAGCTAAAAAATATTAATTGTTTCTCGTCAAAACCATTTGGCGCAAAAAGGTGAACGTTAAAAATACTTTTTGATTGACATCTTTTCTTAACCCTTCAACTAATTTCAATTGTTATAAAATAGTCTTTTTTATTAAGGGAAAGGACCTTGGTTAAAACTGTTATTCATTTTTTATTGGTAAAATTGTTGCGCCCATATAAAGTGGCAACTTTTTTCAAACCTACCTCATGAGGTGCAAGGTGGCGGTTCTTCGTCCACCGCCCTGAAGATTTCCTGTCTCGCGAGTCATTTTTTGAATTAGCTTCAACAGCAGTATCCTGAAATGGTTTCGGCGAGATAGACTTGTCCATGAATTTTTCCTCCGTAAAGAGTAAAGTGTTTTGGAGTTATTGGATTCTATATATAGGAGCAAAATCTGGGACAGTCTAAAAATTAACATAGAAGCCGAATGTAGCAGTTAAAGGTAAAAAAATGAG
>JADFGI010000210.1 GCA_022567815.1 Nitrospinota bacterium | reverse complement strand
CCAGTATTGCTCCCACTCCGCCAGTGGCGTGTCTTTCCGTTCCTTGCCCATTTTGACCACTTCCCGTTCAATATAGTGAAACCGTTTGATGAACTTGTTGTTGGTTCCTCGCAGCGCTTCTTCGGCGTCGATTTTTTTGTGGCGGGCGATGTTGACCAGGACAAACAGGATGTCGCCCAGTTCGCCTGCGATGTCGCCATTTTTTCCGGATAGAACGGCTTCTTTAAATTCCGCGATTTCTTCGTCCAGCTTGTCGAAAACGGCGGTGATTTTATCCCAGTCGAATCCGTGCTTGGCGGCTTTTTTTTGCAGTTTCTGCGCCCGTAAGAGTCCGGGCAGGTGTTTGGGAACGCCGTCCAGAATGGATTTTCTTGCGGAATGATTTTTTTCGGTTTTTTTGATCTCTTCCCATTGGTCCACCACCTGATCGGGCGTGTCTAATTTTCCATCTTCGAAAACATGGGGATGCCGCCGCACCATTTTTTCGCTGATGGATTCAATCACGTCCCCGATATCGAATTCATTATTTTGTGAGGCGATTTTGGCGTGGAACAGGATCTGATAAAGCAGGTCGCCCAGTTCATCTTTAATGTCATCAGGGTTTCCTTCATCGAGAGCTTCCAGAGTTTCGTAGACTTCCTCAACCAGATAAGGTTTCAACGTGTCATGCGTCTGCACTTTGTCCCACGGACAGCCGTTTTCGCTCATCAGGGTGTCGACGATGGCGGCAAGTTTTTTAAAAGCCGTTTCCGGATTGTTCATTTTTTCTCCAATTTTCTAACTGAGGGGATTTGAACTGTTCAAATATTTTTTAAAATTATCAATAAATAGAAAAACTTTTTTTGCAACCCTAAACCCATCGAACGTTCCTATTGGGTCCAGCGTCACGCTGGTTAAGCTATAAACTCAAGGATCACCGAATCGGCGAGGAACAAACCTTTCGGAGACAACGCGATTCTGTTGTCATCCAGCGTGATGAGATTTTTTTCAGTCAGGGAGGAAATCACGCGGTCGTAAGTTTTATGGAATGAAGTTTGAAAGCGTTCTTCAAACGGCGGGATGGCCATTCCCTCCTTAAGCCGAAGGCCCAGCATGAGGGTTTCTCCCATCGCCCGGCTTGGTTCGAGCTGTTCCGTAAACTCGACCGCAGTGCCTGCGATCCCGATTTCCCGGATGTAGCGGGAGGGCAGGTTGTAGTTTTTGAATCGTGTGCCGCCGAGAAAGGAAGAGGCCCCCGCTCCCAGTCCCAGGGTGTCGTCGTTGTTCCAGTAAATCAGGTTGTGCCGGCATTGCTTTCCCGGTTTGCAGAAATTGGATATTTCGTAATGCTGATAGCCTGCCCCGGTCAGGGTTTGAATCGATTTTTTGTAAAACTCCAATTGGAAATCATCAGGTGGCAGAGTCAGCTTTCCCTTGGCTTGCAAGGTATGAAAGGCCGTTTCCGGCTCAATGGTAAGGTTGTAGGTGGAAAGGTGTTCGGGATTTTTGGCCAGAGCCTGCGCCAGATTATCTTCCCACAGCGCCATCGTCTGGTGGGGAAGGGCAAACATCAAATCCAGAGAAAGGTTGTCGAACCCCGCCTCTCTGGCCCGTTCCACCGTCATGTGGATTTCTTCGATGCTATGGACCCGGTCGAGCAATTTCAGTTCATGCTCATGAAAAGATTGCACTCCAATGCTGATGCGGTTATAACCGGCAGTTCGCATTCGTTGCAGGGGTTCCAGAGACACCGTTGCCGGATTGGCCTCAAAGGTGATTTCGCAATTATCGGACACGCTAAAGCGTTTGTGGATATTCTGTAAAATTTCCTCGAGCCAATGAATCGGAAGGGTAGTGGGGGTCCCTCCGCCTAAGAAGATGGTGGTGATTAGTTTTTCTCCCGCCGGACCCTTGGCATAATGCCCCATTTCCCGGAGCAGGGCGGTCACATAGGAATCCATTTCCTCTGTATTGATCTTGTGGGAATTGAAATCGCAGTAGCCGCATTTGTGCAGGCAGTAGGGGATGTGAATGTATAATCCCAGAGGGTTCATGATAAACTTAAATTTTATTCATAATTATACGGAAATAACATGTTCGCAAATTATACAATAATGACAGTGAATAACCATGTCGAAGGCTGAAACCGCGTTTAAATCGGGATACGCCAGCCTCATCGGAAGGCCCAATGTGGGGAAATCCACTCTGCTCAATCGGCTGGTGGCGCAGAAAATCGCGGCGATGTCTGCCAAGCCGCAAACCACCCGCAACAAGATCACCGGTGTGGTGCATCTTCCAGGTGGCCAGATTGTTTTGGTGGACACTCCGGGAATCCATGACTCCAACACAAAACTTAACCGGGTCATGGTCAAAGCCAGTTTCAGTACCTACAACGATGTCGATCTGATCTTGTTTCTGATCGATGCAAGCCGAGGCTTTAGCGCTGATGACGAGTACGTTTTGCAAACCATGCAGGGTGTGAACACAACGAAAATTCTTATCCTCAACAAGATCGATCTGGTTCCCAAACTGGAATTGCTGGGCTTAATGGATAAGATGAACAAGCGGTCTTTATTTGAAGAAATCATTCCCATCTCGGCTTTAAAAAAAGACGGACTGGACAGTCTGGTGTCCTTAATTCTCAAGTATTTGCCGGAGGGACCGCAATATTTTCCTGAAACCATGATTACCGATTGTTCTGAGGAATTTTTGATCGCCGAGATCATCCGGGAAAAAATCATTAATCAGACACACTTTGAGGTTCCTTACGCAGTCGCTGTGGTGGTGGAACAGGTTGAAGAGACCAAATCGGGTGTCCTGGTCATTGATGCGACGATTTATACAGAAAAGGATTCGCAAAAGAAAATATTGATCGGTGAAAAAGGTGCGATGCTCAAGAAGGTGGGAAGCCTGGCGCGAAAAGAAATAGAGAAACGTTTTGCCATCAAAGTGTATCTAAACCTATTCGTAAAAGTAAAAAACCGCTGGCGCGACAACGATAGGTATATAAGGGAATTCGTGTACTTTCATGATTAATTTAAAAACTGATGAAGAAGTCGAGATAATGCGTGAATCCTGCCGGTTGGCGGCGGAGGTTTTGCTGATGATCGACCCTTATGTGAAGCCGGGGGTGACGACAGGTAAATTGAATGATATTTGTCATGATTTTATCTTGTCGCATGGGGCGATACCTTCCCCCTTGAACTACCGGGGATTTCCCAAGAGCATTTGTTCCTCGGTCAACGATGAAATTTGTCACGGCATTCCTTCCGACCGGAAACTGAGGAACGGCGACATTGTGAATCTGGATATCACCACTTATTTCAAGGAATTCCATGGCGATACCAGCCGGACATTTTACGTTGGCTCCCCAAGGGCCAAAACCGGCAAACTGGTGGAGACTTGCAGGGAAGCCCTGCAAAGGGGAATTGACGCCATTCGTCTGGGCGGGAAAACCGGAGATATCGGCCATGCCATTCAGAAATTTGTCGAGCCCCGTGGTTATTCGGTGGTGCGCGAATTTTGCGGTCATGGGATCGGAAAAAATTTTCATGAAGAACCGCAAATCCTTCATTTTGGTAATCCTGGCGACGGAGTGAAGATACAAAAGGGCATGGTGTTTACCATTGAACCCATGATAAATCTGGGTGGACCTGACTTGCGCATCCTGCCGGATCAATGGACGGCGGTGACTCAGGATGGATCTTTCTCGGCCCAGTTTGAACATACCATCCACATCACCGACAACGGCCCGGACATTCTCACTCGCCTGAACGGGCAAACCCAATTCTGACCCCGCCCCGCTACGCGAGAGGAAAAGCCTGCTACGCAGGAGGGCTGACGTTCGCTACGCTCACGAGCCCTGAAGCCAATATGCATCGCACGTTAATATTGGGTCCAGCGTCACGCTGGCGCAGGAGGGCTGACGTTCGCTACGCTCACGAGCCCTGAAGCCAATAAATGCATCGCACGTTAATATTGGGTCCAGCGTCACGCTGGCGCAGGAGGGCTGACGTTCGCTACGCTCACGAGCCCTGAAACCAATAATGCATCGCACGTTAATATTGGGTCCAGCGTCACGCTGGCCAGCCCCCAGGCTGGCCGCTTGCGGCGGGGTCGTTCATTCAGGACTTGGGGTCATCGCCGAAACTTGCTGATGATATCCGCGACCGTTTCGATGACAAGGTTCACGTCCTGGACAGACATTTTTGGATACAAAGGCAGGGTCAAAACTCTTTCCGAATATTCAGTGGCCACCGGGCAATCCTGCGGTTGGGTTTTGAATTTTTTCCTGTAAAAAGGTTGCAGGTGCAAAGCCACATAATGCACTCCCACCCCAATGCCGCGCCCCTGAATTTCCTCGACAAACCGGTCCCGCGTGATCGTCAGGCAATCAAGGCGCAGGGCGATGATGTATATATGATGGGCAGGCGTTGCGTAATCTTTCGTGATCAGGGTTTCCAGTTCGGGAATTTCTTTGAAGGCCGCGTCATACATCGCTGAATAGCGTTTTCTCAATTCATGAAATCGATTCACTTTGCGTAACTGATGAATCCCGATGGCGGCGCTTATATCCGGCATATTATATTTGTAGCCAGGTGTATGCAGTTCCCAGTGTGAATAGCCGCTCTTGCCAAAACGATTCCAGGCGTCCTTGCTCAGGCCGTGCAGACGCATCACCCGAATTTTATCTGCCAGAACATCGTCATTGGTGGTCAGCATGCCCCCTTCGCCGGTGGTGATATTTTTGTTGGCGTAAAAGCTGAACGAGGTCAGATTGCCCAAGTTGCCAATTTTTTTTTGTTTGTACGAAGACTCCAACGCATGCGCGGCGTCCTCAATAACGACCAGATTATTTTTGCGGGCGATTTCTTCAATGGCATCCATATCGCAGGCATGGCCGGCAAAATGGACGGGAACAATGGCGCGGGTTTTGGGCGTGATTTTTTCTTCGATCCTGTCCACATCGATATTCAGCGTTCCCGGTTCAATATCGACAAATACCGGACGCAGGCGTTCATGCACCGCCACATTGGCGGTGGCCGGAAACGTCATTGGCGTGGTGATGACTTCGCTTCCCTCGGGAAATTCCATAGCCACCAGTGAAAGATGAAGACCGGCGGTGCAGGAGTTTAATCCCAGGGCATGTTTACAGCCGATGTATTTTTTGAATTCCTCTTCAAACTGATGGGTTTTGGGTCCCGTGGTGAACCACCCGGATTTCAGGGTATCGACGACCTCATTGATTTCATCGTCATCCAACCAGGCTCGGTGAAAAGGCAAGTCCATGTTTATCCAGACATTTTTTAGCGGTGAGTTTTTCTATTTATAATAAAAGGATCTGATCCGAATCGTATTCATCCCGACTTAAGGTCAGGGGTTTTGCGTTTATAGACCAATTCGACTAAATAAATAAAAAATATATAATGGATGAAACCCTCGCCGAATTCCGTAATATTGATGCGCAGGGCATGATTGCTGTGCATGTCGATTTTGTCCAGGAAAAAAGCCACTTGAACAACCGCCACCATGCCAACAATGGTACCCATGGAATGAGGCTCAGGAATCAGATAACGGAGCCAGGGATGAGTCAATTTCCGGGTCAATACCAAAATGGGTAAAATACAGAATCCCAATCCCAGGACGCAATAGACCACCGGAGACATGACCTTGTCAAAGTCGAGGCCATAGGGGTTAAGAATAAAATTGTGAATGTTGCGCGGGCCTCCTTCATACTTTTCGCCGCTAAAGTATTCCATGTAGTGAAG
>JADFGI010000209.1 GCA_022567815.1 Nitrospinota bacterium | reverse complement strand
TTGCCTCCGAACCGACCGGTTCGGGTTCAACAATCGCCGGGGGCGGTGGTTCCAAGGGTAGAGTGAGCGCATCCTCCAGTCCAAAAAAGTCATCATACTCCAAAGGGTCCGTGACCACATCCGGTGTGTTTTCCGGAATTCGGGCGAGCGAAAATCCAGGGTAGGATTTCGCTGTCTTCAATGGTTTCTTCACCACCGCGGTTGAGGACGGTTGGCTGAGCACGAAGGTTTTTTTTGTTTCTAGAGTTGCGGTTTTTGGGAAATTGGAAAAGTAAACAATAAGTCCACCCAGTAACACCCCGCCGATTATCAGGCCTCCGACCGCTCCCCATTTCCGTGATGGTCCTTCACCCGCTTGCGGGTAAACGGATTCCTGGCCCTGCAACAGGAGTCCTTTCAAATCGATATTTTTCTCCAGGACGCTTTTCTCTTCTTCGAGCTTCTTCAGCGTATTAAGAATAGTGCTCATGGTTCGATCAATTTGGGAGTGGGGTAGATGTCCAACAGATTATACAGGAGCATTTTGCTTTCCGTATGAAATTTTCCATCGTCTTTGATATTATTTTTGCGCTGAAATTTGCGCACGGCTTTTTCGGTTTTTTCGCCATAGTGCGAGGCCTCCCGTCCCATGAAGAATCCCAGCAAGCGCAGGTTTTTCTGCAACCAGATCACTTCCTTGCCCTCGTAGCCTTTTTCCAGTTTGTCTCCCGGCAGGAACTCAAAATCTTTCCAGAAAATAATTGCCTTGCGCGTCCACAGGGGATTAATGGTTTCGAGCGGCATTTCAAGTTTGTCGACAGAACCGAACACGCCGCGGTCGCCTTTCACCGAGGTCAGGGCCAGGTATTTTGTTCCCATCGAATTTGGAAGAGCCACTTCCAAAATAGCCGGATAATTGAGGTTGGTCAATCGTTTGAAATTTCCGTTCAATTCATAAGAGGATAAATCGAACTCCATCTCGAGATTTTCAAGAGCCATTCCATCCACCCTTTCACTGCCGGACTGGTCAAATCCCCAGGCTTCAAGAATCCATTTCGCCGCTTCCACCTTGCTTTCTTCATGCGAAAGACTGGACAGGTAGGTGACCAGTTTTTCGGGTTGAGTGAGGACCAGCGCGTCCGAAGCGGCTAAATTTTCTGGAGGCAGAACAGCCTCCATTTTTTCCATGGCGTCGAGCTTTTCCAGGGGGGAAGGTTTCGGCGCAAATTCTTTTGGCACCAGTTGTCCGGGGTTAGAAAGGTCGATAGGATTTTCCTGAATGATTTCAGGGATATTCTTGTCACCCCCGGGGTTGGTCTTTAAATCCGGAAGGGCAAAATCGTGAAGGATGAAAAATATCAGCCCCATCATGGCAACGGACGGGACGACGAACTTCCAAAAGACTTCCACCCAGGAAACCGTTGGTTTGAGTCCCCCGATATCCTTGACTGCCGCGCGAATGATTTTGCAATTGATGTTTTTGGTGTTTTGCGTGTATGCGATCAGCATAGCGCGGTCGGCAATGACGTTTATCATTCGTGGAATGCCTTTGGAATATCTGAAAATCAATTCTGTGCTGGGCCGGGTCAATTCCACCTTGCCCTTGCCCAGGGCGACATTGAGCCGATGCTGGATGTAGCCGCGTGTCTCTTCCAGGTTCAGTGGAAGCAGTTCCCATTGGATGGTGATGCGCTGTTTCAACTGGCGCAATCCTTCTTCGGCCAACACCTTGTCCAGTTCCGGCTGGCCGATGAGCACGATCTGGATGAGTTTCTCCGTTTCGGTTTCCAGATTGGAGAGAAGCCGCAACTGTTCCAAAACGCTGGGAAGCAGGTCCTGCGCTTCGTCGATGATGACCACCACTCGGTGACCTTTTTTCCGCTCTTCCAGCAAAAACTCGTTGAGGACATCCATCAACTTTTTCTTGCTGGAACTTTCAGAGGGCAACCCCAGTTCTGAGTTGATGGTCTGCAAAAGTTCGAGTTCGTCGATCCCCGGATTAAAAATGTAGGCGATGCTGAAATCCGCGTGCAGTTCCCTGAGGAAGCTCCGGCAGATCATGGTTTTCCCGGTTCCGACTTCGCCGATGATTTTGAGGAATCCGTTGTTCTCCTGAATGCCGTAAACCAGGTGGGCCAAAACTTCCTTATGCTTGGGGCTCAGGTAGAGGTATTTGGGGTCGGGGGTCAGGTCGAAAGGTTTTTCCGATAGACCGAAATAATCCTGGTAAATGTTTCCGGATTTATTCTTTATGTCCGCAGGCATTTTCCAATCCTTCAGGAAAGCCGGATGCGAGTTGGTCGCGCTCGCCGGGGCACGTTTGCCCTGCTCCTCAATCCACCGGTGGTGCTCATCGCGTTTTTCTTTGTTGGAGAGGGTGTCATAAGCTTCCTGCAATAAAGCGATCTTTGCCTTCAGAGAAGCCTGGATTTGGGGAGACTGGCTGGAACCCGCCGAGTCGAATCGGCGGATCAACCTTTTGTAGGCCTGGTCGATTTTATCCTGCGACGCATCCGCTTGGAGGCCAAGGACCTGATAATAATTTCGTTGCTGAACTTCGATAATCATCGTTTCTTTCAACAAAAAATTCTGCTATCAGCTTAATATACAAATGGCCTGTAGGAAAGTAAATACAAAACCCTAAGGTCTGGAGGGTTTAAAAAAAACCTGCGCGGTTATAAATTAAATATAAGGAAAGCTTACATAAATTGTATCAGTGCACCCCATGAAATGTCCGATATGCCAAAAGCCGGTGGAAGTCCGGGAAAAAAATTCATTTCTGCCATTTTGTTGCGAACGATGCAAAATGGTGGATTTGGGAAAATGGCTCGATGGAAAATACGTGATTCCCGATGACCATCCTGCATCGTCTCCCGACCCCCCTGAGGAGGGTATGGATTGAAAAGTCAGGACTCTATCGGCGCAAGCGTGGGGATTTTTTGCAGGAGGACTTCCACCAGTTGCGCGTCATACAGGAGAACCACCAGATCGGTCAGGCCGTCTTGATTAAAATCGGCGCCGGTGAGGGCTCGCGGATTTCTGCCCACCGGATAATTGAAATGGGGAAACACAAAAGTTCCATCCCCCTTTCCCTCCAAAATGGAGACCGAGCCGTCGCGCCGGTTGCAAACCACCAGATCGGGGGACTTGTCGCCGATAAACTCACCGGGGAAAAGATGTTCCGGTCCCTTTTCGCCAGCAAAATCCCTCGCCGCCCGGAAGGACCCTTTGCCATCGCCCAGGTACAGGGTGATGCTGTCCATCATGGTGCTGGAGCTTATCAGGTCCAGTATCCCATCCCTGTTCATATCGTAACTGGTGATGAATGAGGATTGATGGCCACCCGAAATGCGTACGGGACTTTGAAACGTGCCGTCTCCGTTGCCGTAATACAGGCGGATGAAATTCACTTTAACGGCGTTGAAGGCGATCGCGATATCCAGGTTTTTGTCGTTATTGAAATCGCCCACCACCAGGTTGGCCGGTGTTCCCGATGCCATATAGGCCTCCGCCAGCTTGAAGGTTCCGTCCCCGACGCCCAGCAAAATGATCAACTTGTGGAACCGCAAGGTCACTGCGAGGTCTATTTTTTCATCGTTGTTGAAATCACCGGATACCACCGAGATGGGCAGTCTCCCGACTTTCACGTTGCCTTTTAATTTAAACAGACCGTCTTTTTGTCCGAGGATGATGGAGATTTCGCCATCGCCGTAATTGCAAAGCGCGATGTCCGGGCTTCCATCGCCGTTATAGTCGGCCACGGTCATTGCCATCGGCTCCCTGCCGGTACTCAGGGTTTGGGTATTATCGAACGTGCCATTTCCCCGGCCTTCCAGGTAATTCAGGGTATTGTCCCCCGAATTGGTCACCAGCAAATCGGGATAGCCGTCGTTGTTCATGTCATGGGCGATCACCGCTGAGGGTTTTTTCCCCACCTTATAAGTGACCGGCAGTGAAAAAATATCTGGCGCTACGGGAGTTTCGCCGCACCCGATAATCAGGCTAAGAAGGAAGAATAATATGCCGGTTTTCAAATTAAACATTCAAATAGGACTCGCAAAATTTAACTGCGGGGGGACACTCGTTTCCCGTTCTGAAAACGGTTCATCGTTTATACCTCATGCCACGGGGGTTGTAAAGAATAACCCCTAATGCGATAAGGCTTGACACAACCCCACGCAATGTTAAAATTTTCAATTGGTTACACTATAATTTGCCCGGCGCCGACATGATTTTTCCAAAGCGGATTGTAAAATCAACCGGTCTTTTGCTCCTTACATTTTTTTTCACCAGTTGTCAGGGGTCTCTTGCCCCGTATCAACTTCCCCAGGGCGTGGGGGTGACGCATGTGGTTCTGTCCGGGCAAACCCTTTACCGCATCGCCCAGACTTACCGGATAGATGTCCAGAAACTGATCCGCGTCAATAAAATCCGCGATGCGGCCAAGGTTCCGGTTGGAACCCGGTTGTGGATTCCCGGAGCTTACCGGGTCCTCTATGTTTCCTCCACGGACAGACCCCAGCGCACGGTTCATAAAAAGAAGTCTGTTCACAAACCACAAATGAAAAAACGTGCGCCGGTTAAAAATTACCTTAAATGGCCGGTCAAGGGAACGTTGACTTCGACATTCGGCAGGCGCGGAGGCAGAAAACACGATGGCATTGATATTGGCGCTTCCAGGGGAACTCCCATATACGCGGCGGCGGACGGGCAGGTGGTTTTCAGCGACTGGGGACCCACCGGCTACGGCCTGATGATCATCATCAAACACGAGCATCACCTGACCACGGTGTACGCCCACAATTCCAAAAACTGGGTGCGCAAAAACGCCTGGGTCAAGAGGGGACAGAAAGTGGCTTCCGTCGGCAGTACGGGCCGTTCCACCGGGCCGCATCTGCACTTTGAAGTGCGTAACGACACGCACCCGCGCAATCCCCTGAAATATCTCCCGTCGAAAAGATAACTTTACCATCCCAGAAAATATTTTCCGGCAAAAAAATAAGCTTGCCACCCCTTGAAACAGCTTTCGGCGAAAAGATGACCTTTTTATTTTCCCGCATCCAGTGTAAAACCGATCCATCAACCCGTGCCAATAAAAACGAAAGGTGATCGAAAGTGAATGATATCGAAACGTTGAAATCCGTCATCCGCGATATTCCCGACTTTCCCAAGGAAGGAATTGTCTTCAAGGACATCACGCCTCTTCTGGCAAATGCAGATGCTCTGAAAAAAACCATCGACATCTTTAAGGACAGGTACGCGGGAAAAGGCATAACCGCGGTGGTGGGGATCGAGGCGCGGGGATTTATTTTTGCGTCCGCTCTCGCCTATGCTCTGGGAGCCGGAACGGTCCTGGTCCGAAAACCGGGAAAACTGCCCTACAAAACATTCAAGCAATCCTACGCTCTGGAATATGGAACCGACGCCGTAGAAATTCATCAGGACGCATTTCAGCCGGGGCAAAAAATCGTCATTCTGGATGACGTGCTTGCTACCGGAGGGACGGTCGCCGCCACCACAAACCTGATCAAAAATAATTTTAAGGTTGAAATCGTGGAAGTGGCTTTTCTGATTGAGCTTGATTTCCTAAAAGGCCGGGAAAAAATAAAAGACCTGCCGATCTTTTCATTGATGCATTTTTAAGAGATATGATTAAGGGCACCTCTAAAAATTACATTTGGCCATGAGCGGCCATTATGAAATAAGGGCCCGCGAGTTGCCTGAAGGAAAACTATCGAATTATTAGAGGTCCCCTTTAACTCTTTTGAGAGTAATTTCTCGGGCAAGGCCGTCA
>JADFGI010000208.1 GCA_022567815.1 Nitrospinota bacterium | reverse complement strand
CAAAGAGGATCTCAAAAAAGCCTGTGAAGGAGGATGGTTCCGCGAGGATCTTTTTTACCGATTGAATGTGATTGGGATTGCCCTCCCCCCTCTTAGAGAGCATCGCGAGGACATACCGGTATTGTTCCAGCACTTTGTTCTTCTGGCCTGCGCCGCTTATCAACGTCCCACTCCTTTGATTACGAGTGAAATTTTTCAGGAATTATTGGCACGGGATTGGCCGGGGAATGTCCGCGAATTGAAAAATGCGGCGGAACGGTTTGCTCTTGGCTTTGACCCCGACCAGATATGCCCCGGCAATCGAGAGGAGTTGATTAGCCCAAATGAGCAAGTGAATGGACATAAAAAAAACCTCGTTGAAAAAATGAACGCTTTTGAAAAAACCTTGATCGCTCAAGAATTGACAAGGACAAAGGGAAACGTCAAGGAAACCTACCTGACCCTGGGGTTGCCCAGAAAAACCTTTTACGACAAATTGAATAAGCATGGCTTAAAACGAAAGGACTTCCTGAAACCCAGCAAACCCTCCAAAAACAGGCCGGCGTTACACTGATAAAAGGCTTTTTTAAGGCGTCTGTTTTGTCTGCCTGGGAAGCAGAATCTGGAACAAACCGATTATCTCGTCGAATTGATAATTTTCAATAAGAAACCCATACAGTAATGGAGCGTAGTTGGCCAGCCGCCTTTCCTCTTTTCCATCGATGGGGATATCCACAAAGATAACCATCTTCGGTCGATGTATTTTCAATCCTTCCACCATCTTTTTTTCTTCTTCCGTAGTCAGCATACCCGGCAAAATCCAATCGTAGCGAGTGGGGTTGACCCTGTCGGTGAGAAAATAGAAAACCGGATTCAAGGGCAGGGCCAGAATCGGGTCGCCCTTGTCCGTGTAAATTTCGATTCGATCCACCACCTCCCGCAACCACTTAGCCTCAGACGGATGGGTATATACCTTCAACCGGTCCAGTTGCACCCATTGAGTTTCCTTTTTCATCGCTCCGATACTTCCCGCGTAAAATCCATGATGCACATTCATCTCGAAAAAAAATAAAAAGGGAAGAGACACGATCAAAACATTCACGGGAATTTTTTCCAGAAATGAATCGGATTGGGCAGAGTCGCCGGGAACCTTCATCCAGCAAAGAATTTTTTCGCGGCCCAAATAAAGCAGGTAGCAGAACAGGATATAAAATGGCGGCAATGTCCTTAAAAGATTATCGAAACCGGCACGCCAAATGACCAGACCGAACACACAAATCCCAAAAGAAAGAATAATTAAAAGGGAAATATCCCTTGTCAAAATCGCCGATTTGGATTTGATAATCCGGCTGAGCAGAATAACCCCCACTCCGGCATAAACCCAAAGGGGCAGATAAAAAAGCAGGCGCTCGAACATTTTGTGCGGACCCAGCTTTTCGATCATCGGACCCAAAGGAAAAATGTCGGGAAAGGGATTGCCCCAGACATTGTGCGCATCCACCACCAGTTTGAACACTTTTAAAAAAAATCCATTCTGCAAAAAATATCCCACTGTTGCGGCAAAAGCCAGCCCCAGGGAAACCACTGAAATCCATGATAAAAGATTGAGCCTGGGCGGCGGAATTGGTACGTCGCCTGATTTCAGGTGGAGCGCTTCATTTCCCGATCCCTTTTTTAAGATCAGGACGCCAGTGAGAGCAAGGGCAATGAGTAAAGCGATCAACGCGATCTCGAATTTGAAAAATCCCGCAAGTAGAATGGAAGCTCCGAGGAGCAGAAAATCCCGCATTCTTTTTTTTTCGAGAACATTGAGCAGGCAGAACAGATTGAGTACTGTGAAGAAGGGGAAGAACCGGTTGTAGTACATCGACGGGGCGGACAACATAAAAAGCGCCGCGAGAAAGGCGAACCCCTGCGGCATGATTTTTCGGGAAATGGCGTAGACCATGAAGACCATTCCCGGGGTAATAAGTATCACGCTCCAGCGCAAACTTTGAATGTCGATCCCCAGCAGTTTGAAAAAAATAGCTCCATAAATATAGCTGCCCGGAAGGTAGCCGTTGGGATTGAAATCCTCAAGCGCCTTTTGGCCGTTCAGTGTCCTTAGGGTTCCATTGGCGAATCCGCCTTCGTCCCAGATATTGAATCCGTATTGGGAGAAGGAATAAAAATACCCGATCAGCGCTAGGTACAATAAAAAGGGAAGTGTGGCCTTGAAGCGCCGAAAGCGGGAAGAGTCAAATAAGGAATTTTTCTTTTCCATGAAAACAAGTGACAGGCAGGTGGGTGAAAAAGGTTTCAGGCCAGAATCAAGGGCGCCTCGATTTTTCTATCAGGAAGTAGTGCGGATTCTATATGTGCAAGCATTGACAGCAATGATATCATTGATTACAATGAAATCATAAGGAGATTTTCATGGCTACTATTACGATCCGTGACTTGCCGGATAGCACAAAAAAGAATTTGCGCATCCAGGCGGCACGGGCAGGTCTTTCTTTCGAAGCCTATGCCAGGCTTATTCTTCAAAAGGCGTCTTCATCCGGTGATTTCAGACTTTTTAATATCCTCGATCTCGCAAAGAAGTACTTTGGTTCAAAGCATGGCGTAGAACTCGAATTGCCCAAGCGTCGTTCTAAACGCCATTCCATTGATTTTAGTTCATGAATCATGATCATCCTTGATACCAACGTTGTTTCAGAGCTTATGCGGGAAGAGCCTCACAAGAACGTCCAAGAATGGATCAGTAAACAAAAGCCACTGCATCTTGCTTTGACAGCAATAGTTATAGCCGAAATTCAAAGAGGTTTAACCCGTTTGCCAAAAGGCAAACGTCGTTCAACGTTGGAAGCTAATTTTGCAACTTTTGCGTCTGAAGCTTTTGGAGGCCGTATTTTTCCCTTTGATGAAGACGCCGCTTATATTTATGGCGATATCGCAGCAAAGCGTGAGGCCAAAGGATTTAATACGGATTCTGTCGATTTAATGATCGCCGCTATTGCCAAATGCCACAACGCCGTAATCGCTACCAGAAACACTAAAGATTTTGAAGGATGCGGGATCAAGATGATTAATCCCTGGAATCAATCCACTTAAATATCATCGTCTAAAGCAGAACACAATTACCATACTAAGCGTTATTACTCTCAAAGCAAACTATGGGCCGTTTTTGTTCGGAAACAGATTGAAGAAATTTCAAAAAATATATGATGTCGGGTGGCAAGAGGTTGAATCCGCCCATTTAATCCTGGGAACAGATTTACATAATTTCTTTTTGGTCTTGAATCAACATATCACTATTAATTAGGCATTTTGCCCCCAAGAGCTACCTCTAGTGTCGTTTTTATCCGCCTGTAATCCCGGCGCGCTTCCAGATAACTGCGAAACGTATTGAGTACCCGGCGGCGAGCTTCAATCAGGGAAAAAGCGTTCAATTGCATGGCATTATAAAATTTCTCCGCATATTGTTCCGTTTTTCTATTTAAGATCAGCATTTTGTCGCGAAGCAAAGTGGCTTTTTCGTGTTGAAATTTCAGTTCACGAATCAAACCAAGAATTTCCTGCTTGGCTTTGATTTCTGTGGCGGCCCGTTCTTTCTCGGACTGACGCAGTTGATATTGAGCGCGTGCTATACCCGCCTGATTTTGATCAAAAATAGGAATTTGAAACGATAGAATGGGTCCAGAAGTATCCCTACCATCCAATTCCCTTGTGAAATTTCCTCCGAGGTTCACATCGCCATATATTCTAGCCTTTTGAAGCTTGAGAACCCACTTTGATTGTTCGATCTGGAAACGGAATATTTTCAAATCGGCGCGATTATCTAAAGCAAAATTCCATGCCTTATTAGGCTTTAGATTGACAGATTGAGTTTCCTGAAACTCTCCATGAATTTCGATTATGGATTCCATAGGGTCCAGCCCCAATTGACGCAGTAAGGCGGCATGAGCGGACTGGAGACCGGTCTCAATATTTGCCAGCGCCAGCTTTTCTTCGTAAAGTAAACTTTCTGCAAGCGAGAGTTCCAGATCATTGACCAGGCCAGATTGATAGTAAAACCTGGATTTGTCAAAAGCTGACGCAAATAATTTGATATTTTTTTGGGTGGAGTCATACAGTGCCCGTTGGAAGAGAACCTCATCGAAGGCATTGCGCGCCTCAGCGGCGGTTTTGAGAATTTCTTCAATCACCTGCAGGGTAACTCTCTGACCATCCAACATCGCGATTTTCTTACGCAGGGGTACGTTCCACAGGTCGGACAGGGAAAAGAGAAGGTTAATATCCGGACCAACCCCGAAAGCGCCTTTAGTCGGGAAATCAAACAGGGCATCTATTGAAGGATTGGAATACAGACCTGCCTGAACGACATCCGCTCTTGCAATCCCAAGAAACTCAAACTTGGACTGAAGGTCCTGGTTATTCATCAAGGCAATACGAACAACTTCTTCCCTGGTCACCCCATCTTTCAATAGTTCTTCCAAAGCCATTCGCGTTTGCTTTTTATCTTCCGGGGTCTGCTGCCATGTCACCGTGTAGCCAATTTTCGATTTGCTCGATGAAGAAACCGCATCAAAATCCTTTTGTGGATTGACGGTGGCGCATGCCGTAACCAGAAAAGGAATGATTAAAATAATGTTGAGCCGGTAGAGTTTCATGGCATTTTCTCCAACTGATTGGGATGGGTCCATTTGGCGTTTGGATCCTTGGGTTCAACATGCACCAAGGTGAACATCCCTCCATGCGGCATGATCCCCATCGGCCTGTCCGCCATGCCGTTCATAATGTGATGCAGTCTGTGGCAGTGAAAACGCCAGACACCCGGGTTCCAGGCTACAAATTCGACATCACGGGTGGTCCCAGGTGGGACATTGATCGTGGCTCCCGACCATTGCGCCGATTCCGGAATGGGGCCTCCTTCCGTCCCCACCACTTTCCAGGTATAGCCATGAATATGAATGGGATGACTTTGCATGCTGAGATTTCCTATACGTATACGCACTCTTTCACCTTGCTTGATTCTTATGATGTCAATACTCGGGGCGCTCTTACCATTAAAAGTGAACCAGTTAAAAGCCATGGAAGCGAGATTTGGATTGGGGTTGCCAGGCGAGAAAGTCCATTCCTGCAACATAATGGCGATTTCCCTGTCGGGTTTATTTTTCTCATCCTTGGGATGAATCACCACCAAACCCCCTAGACCGAGCGCATCTTGTTTCATAACGTTAAAACCCGTGTGATACATGAAGGTGCCGCTTTGGAAGAGAGTGAACTCGTAAACATGAGTCTCGCCGGGCAACGTGACCGCTTCCGTCACTCCACCAGCTCCATCCTCGCTATTGGGAACTTCTAATCCATGCCAATGAATGGAGGTCGGTTCGGGAAGTTCGTTTTTCAAGATGATGCGAATTGTATCGCCTTCAGTGGCTTCTATCGTGGGACCTGGCATGGACCCGTTATAACCCCAAACCAGAGCTTTTTGTTCCATATCCATCATATGTCCCATTCCGCCGGTGAAGCGGTGCAAAGCTGGAATGATGGAATCATCCATAGGCTTCCCGTCGGTAATCACGTGTTCTATGGGTTGGGCGATTAACGTAAACACCTTCACATTTCCGTCCAATTCATAACCGAGAGCGGGAATATTGAGGGTTTCCACCATTCCCATCTGTTTGCCCATAAGCGGGGGTGGGGGAGAATAAATTTTCCCTTCCTCGATGCGGACGGGACGTTTCATTTCCATGGATTGGCCCATAGTCATTGAATGTCCCATGCTGTCAGACATTTTTGCATTTCCATGATCCATGGAACCCATTTC
>JADFGI010000207.1 GCA_022567815.1 Nitrospinota bacterium | reverse complement strand
CCTTATAACTCTCCGTGACCCCCGCCAAGTCCGCCGCCACCAGAACGTGCGGACTGAACTCCCCTTCTGGCGCCGGACTGCACATGACGACTCGCTCCACCCCCGCCACTTTGGCGGGAATGGCATTCATCAATACCGAAGAAGGATAAGAAGCTTTTCCACCCGGAACATAAATCCCGACAATTTCCAGGGGCCGAATCATTTGGCCTAATAGAACTTCATCTTGCCGATATTCCCAGGATTCCTGCACCTGCCGCTGATGAAACGCCCGGATGTTCTCCGCCGCCAGTTTGAGGGCGTCAACTTGCTCCGGCTTGACCTTAGTGTAAGCTTCCGCAAATTCTTCCGGCGTCACGAGCAAGCGTTCCAGCGGCAAATCATGCCGGTCAAAACGATGGGTGTATTCAAGCAAGGCGGAATCGCCTTTCTGCCGGACATCTTGCAGAATGTCCCGAACCGTCTCGTCATGACTCATGAAATTCTCGTTCGCCCGATTCACCAGGGCATCGACGATGGAATCGAAATCGCTGTCAGTGTATTTGTAAATTTTCATGCAGTTAAATATCCAAACTTTTTAAAAATTCACCGGTAGCTCCGATGTCTTCAAGTCCCGCTTGATCCATCAGTTCCAGGTGAGTTTTTAAAAATCTTAAATCCTCCGCCCGGTCCACGTCATACCAGGGAGGAAGCAGTTCCAGGGAGCTTGCGGATTTTTTGACACGTTCCAGAGTTTGCGTCAAAACCTTATCCGATCCCCAGTCAATTCCGCCGGCAAACACGTTGACCGGCTTTCGGCACATGCCGATCAAATAATAGCCTCCATCGGTACTGGGGCCGATGGTCAAATCCTTATCAGAGTTCAAGGCTTTTTCGATGTAGGCTACGGGTAAAGAAGGGCTGTCCGAACCAATGATGGCCACGTGTTCGTAACCTTCATCAAACCGTGCCTGAAACGTGTTGAACATCCTCTCCCCCAAATCCTCCCCTTCCTGTATGAATATCTCCAAGGGAGGCTCGACATTCAGGCGGGAAAAATAACCTGATGAATCGGAAGGATATACGCCAATGAATCGGTCGGCATCAACTACCCTGCAAATTTTCTGAATGCTGTCGCTTAAAAATCGGGTGTACAGCTCAAGAATCAATTCCTGACTCAGGAAGGGAGCAAGACGTGTTTTCACCTTACCTGCCACCGGGTCACGAGCGAACAGGACTATAGCTTTTGTTTGCGTTTTTGTCATTCAAATCTTTAACAACTGTAATGGGTCTCGGTGTATTCGTAATTTTAAACCGATGGAACAGGACAATGGATTTGACTCGCCCAGAAAAACCTCATAAAATTCGGGCACTTTTATCAACGGACTTCAAGGAGATTCATCATTCTTTCCGATTGGGACATCGCCATATTCTACTGGATCAATTCGCATTTCCGATCTCCCTTCGTAGAGAAGTTTATGGCATTCATCACCACCAAAACAAATTTTTATATTCCCGGAGTGATTTTTTTGATCCTCATTCTCGTGGCCTATAAAAAACGCGGCCTCGCCTTAATCATTGCCAGCGCCGCCTTCGTGGGATTGAATGATTTCATCGGTCACGAAGTTCTCAAGGAAACCATTCAGCGGCCCCGTCCCTGTCATGTCCTGCCGGATTTCCAGCACATTGGTAACTGTTCCACCAGTTTTTCGTTTCCATCCAATCACGCCAGTAATTTGTTCACGGCGGCGACCCTGATGACCCTGTGTTTCAGAAACCTGGCGTTCATCGCCTATACTTGCGCCCTATTAGTCAGCTATTCCAGGATTTACCTGGGGCTCCATTACCCTTCCGACATCCTCGGCGGAGCCATTTGTGGTATCGTATTTGGCGTTCTGGGATACCTGTTTTACAAACAAATCCGCAAGTTTTTGAAGGCTTGAAATCCAACTCAATAATGGCCGTTGCGCAAAAAAAGTTTTTACTCATCAAGGTGAGTTCGCTGGGCGATGTGCTCCACGCCCTGCCCGCGTTGGCAATGCTTCGCGCCAATCATCCATCCGCCACCATCGCCTGGCTGGTGGAGGAACCTTACAGGGATCTGCTTTACAACAATCCCGACCTCGATGAAATCATCGTCATCCGAACCCGGCATTGGCGCAAAAACTGGACTCTGAAAACCCTCGGCGAAATCAGGGATACCATCGCCCTGTTGCGCCAGCGCCAATTCGACATCACGCTCGACCTGCAAGGGCTGATAAAGACGGGATTGATCGCCTTCCTCTCTGGAGCGCCCCGGCGACTGGGTCTGCATCGGAAAAACTGCCGGGAACCTTTGAACGCTCTGTTCGCCAATAAAAAAGCGTCTTTTGTGGACAAGGGGTCCCATGTGGTGGACATCACCCTCAACCTGATTCGCCTGGCGGGAGGGACTGAACCCGCACCTCAACCGCATCCATTGGAAGTCCCCGAAGAAACCAGGGCCAAGGTGGATGTTTTTTTTCAGGAAAATCCCGACCTCCCGGCGAAACCGATAGCAGTCATCAATCCTGGAGCGGGATTCCCCACCAAGCTGTGGAAACTGGATCGGTTCGCAAAGCTTGCCGACCGCATTGCCGGGGAACAGGGACTCAATATATTATTGGCCTGGGGTCCGGGGGAAAAGGCAATGGCCGGGCAAATCGCCGATTTGATGACGGAAAAATCCTGGATCGCGCCAAAGACTTCCATCCGGGAATCCATCGCGTTGTTCCGGCACGCCGCCTTGATGATAAGTTGCGATTCCGGTCCTCTTCATCTTTGCGCCGCGATGGGCATTCCCACAGTTTCCATTTTCGGCCCCACCGACCCCGGCAGAAACGGGCCCTACGGACCCAATCATCAGGTGGTGTTCAAAAAACTGCCCTGCAGTTTCTGCTGGAAAAAATCCTGCGCCATCGTGACTCACGATTGCATGCAACAGATCGAAGTGGATGATGTGTTTAAAGCGGTGAAAATCAGTGTCTCCAAATTTGTCAACCTTGCAACTTCTTAGTGAACCAATATGCTTTCAAAATGAGGTGAGTCTATGGCAATTGATAAGGAATTACTTGAAATTCTAGTGTGCCCGAAATGCAAGGGCGATCTTGAACTCACTCCCGAAGAGGATGGGATCGTCTGCAAGGCCTGCAAATTGAAATATCCCATCAAGGAGGATATTCCCATCATGCTGATTGATGAGGCAATTTCCCTGGACTGAGGATGTTTTTTTCCGGCAATGAAGGAGAGCTTTGCGCAACCCGTCGTTGCGAGGAGCGTTAGCGACGAAGCAATCCAGAGACTCTAGATCTACCCCTGCGGGGCACGAAAGCTTGGGAATAGTATAACGGCCACGCCGCTTTGCGGCTCACGATGACGTCTTTGGTTGTTCAGGGTAATTCCTGTAAAATTTTTCACTTATGCAAAACTTCCGCAGTGAAGGCGGCAAAAATCATGGGCGTGATTTCAAGCAAATCCAAAAAATGTGCCAAAAATGCCCTGTGGGGCGTTTTGGGATTCCTGTTTGCTGGAAGACGGCCCCCTGAACTGCCTCTCGATTTGGAGAGCGTGAAATCCGTCCTGGTTGTGCGCCCTGACCGGCTGGGAGATGTGATCCTCTCGCTTCCCGTTTACGAATCCATCAAGTTATCCATTCCCGGCGTTCACCTGACCGCGCTTGTCGATAAATCCAACGCCGGACTGCTTGCGGACAATCCCAACATCGACCGGATTCTGCAATGGGACCGAAAACGGCCCTGGAAAACGCTACGCGCCTTGCGACGGAAAAATTTTGATCTGGCGTTCACCCTCAACAAAACCTTCAGCGCCACCGCTTCGCTTTTCACGCTGGTTTCCGGAGCCGCTTGCCGGGTCGGTTACAGGCAACCGCAAAATGCGTGGATGCATGAAATTCAAGTGGCCGTCGACAAGCAACCCAGACACGAAATTGAAAACAATCTTGAACTGTTAAAAGCGGCGGGATTGCGAAAGATCGCACAGAATCCTGAATTATATTTCAACGAAAAAGAAGCCAGGAAAATCAGCGCCCTGCTGGCCGCAAAAAACCGGCATCCCGACCGCCCGTTGGTCCTCATCAAACCCGGAAGCCGCGTCCCCGAATGGGGATGGCGGTTGGACAAATTTCAAGCGGTGACGAAACATCTGTTGAAAACGCAAACGGCGGAAGTGTTTCTCATCAGCGGACCCGGCGAGGAAACCATGACCGATCAATTCATCCACGGCATGGAGCCAGCCCCCGTGCGCCTGCCTGCCCTGTCAATCAAGGAGTTGGCCTTGCTGATCCAAAAAAGCGATCTTTTGGTTTGCAATCATACCGGAATCATGCACCTCGCTTCCGCCGTTCAAACGCCCGTATTGGCGATATTCAAACATGGAGAAATTGCGCGCTGGGGACCGTATAATACAACCAGCATCATTCTGGAAGAAAGGAACAGCAATTCCCTTTCAACGGAAAACGTGGTTGAATCCATCGACAGGTTGTTGAAACGAGAAGAAAACCGAGTTGAGGAAAAATAAAATTTTGCTTAGAGCCTAAATCGAATAATTTAATTGAAATAAAAATATTTCCCCAGGACAAATTTTCCATGAACGAAAATTCCCGCACTCCAAAAGATAAGGAAGACTGCCAGGTTAGCACGACCGGGCTCATTTTTAATGAACCTGTGATCTTCGATATGGGGTCTCCCGGCAGACAGGCCTACTCTCTTCCCGAATGCGACGTGCCGGAAGTGGAAATCGAAACCCTTCTGCCGCCGGACGAAATCCGCGACCCCATCGAAGGCTTCCCTGAATTGAGCGAACTCGACGTGGTACGGCACTTCACCCGTCTTTCGCAATGGAATTTCAGCATCGACACCAATTTTTATCCACTGGGTTCCTGCACGATGAAGTACAACCCGAAAATCAATGAAAATATGGCGCGATTGCCGGGATTCAGCCAGCACCACCCCTACACGCCGGAAGCGTTTTCCCAGGGCAGTCTGCAACTGCTGTTCGACCTGCAGGAGTGCCTGAAAGAAATCAGCGGCATGGCTCATGTGAGCCTGCAACCCGCCGCCGGAGCCCAGGGGGAGTTCGCGGGAATGCTCATGATTCATGACTACCTGTCAGCACAGGGAAACCCGCGAAAAAAAGTCCTGCTCCCGGATTCAGCCCACGGGACCAATCCCGCAAGCTCGGCGCTTTGCGGCTACACGGCGATCCAGATTCCCTCGAACAAAGACGGGTTGATCGATATCGAACGACTGGAACAGTTGATGGATGAAGATACGGCGGCGATCATGCTGACCAATCCCAATACCCTGGGCATGTTCGAAAAGGACATCCTCAAGATCACCGACATCGTGCATAAAAAAGGCGGGCTGGTTTATTGCGACGGAGCCAATTTAAACGCTGTAATGGGCATCGTTAAAATGGGCGACATGGGCATCGACGTTTTGCATTTCAACCTGCACAAAACATTTTCCACCCCGCATGGCGGCGGCGGACCCGGCGCGGGACCGATAGGCGTGCAATCGAAACTGGAGCCGTTCCTCCCGATTCCGGTGATTGAGAAAAAAGGCTCTCAATACCACATGAACCATGACCGTCCCCGGAGCATCGGAAAACTGAAAATCTTTTATGGCAATTTCGGCATCCTGCTCCGCGCCTACGCTTACATCCGCACGCTGGGACCGGAGGGCATCAAAAAAGCCGCCCAGTCAGCGGTCTTGAACGCCAACTACATCAAATCGCAGTTGAAAGATATTTACCATCTCCCCTACCCCGGCCCAAGCCTGCACGAATGCGTCTTCAATGACAAAAACC
>JADFGI010000206.1 GCA_022567815.1 Nitrospinota bacterium | reverse complement strand
TTATGAAACTGAAACCTATTATCAATAAAAAAAGAAAAAAATAAAAGCGCTCTTTAGCTCAGCATAAAACAGGAGACAGGCTTTCAGGCATCAAGGCATCCAAAGCTTCTTCACAGGTGCGCATTTTGAGCAACTCGTTTGAAGAATTCACTTGAACCGTCGCTCCTCCGCCACATTTTCTCATACAAGCCACCCGGCAGACCTTTACCCCTTCCATCTCCATCCCTTCCAGTTCCCGCGCAATCTTTTCGGATGCCCATGCCTTGCAACCCGGCCCCGAACAAATTTTGATATTTTTGAATTTGGAAGAATCTCTCATTGCTATCTCAATTAATAAATTGATAACGAATCTCAAAATAATATAGTGGATGCGAACGCTTCTGTCAACTTTTTTTTTCAAATCTTCCAAAATAATTTTAAATCCTTTATTTACAATATGTTATATCAAAAAATTTAAACCAATACTGCACCCTGCCCTCTTTCCACAAATATTATTTTATTTTTTTGTTGATTTTTACCTTAAATTATTAAGAATGATTTTCAATTTAAAAAAATGACTTTCACGTTATGCTCACAGAATCTGAAATATTAAAGAGCTTTCTTCAGGGAAGTAAACTTCGCTTTACCACCCAGCGCAAAACCATCCTGGAGGTTTTCTTGAATAATAAGGGGCATGTGGAAGTGGAAGGCTTGTTTCTTGAAATTCAGAAAATAGATCCGTCCATTGGAATAGCAACGGTCTACCGCACAATGAACCTTTTGGTAGAGTGCGGGTTGGCAAGGGAAAATGTTCTGTCAAAAGGCCATAAATCGTTTGAAAAATTGTACCACCAGAGCCATCACGATCATCTGATTTGCACTCAATGCAATAAAATCGTGGAGTTTGAGCACCCGTTGATAGAAAAGTACCAGCTGGAAATATGCCAGACCTACGGGTTTACCTTGAGCCAGCATCACATGGAAATTTACGGCAGGTGTTCCGATTGCCAAAAGTAAAAGGGGAAAGAGCTCCGTGAACTCCTTCCCCCTTTGCGACAATTTTGGCATTCCGCCCTGCCTCTTTTAATTTCCCGGCAATCGGGGGTGGGGCGGTTTTATCCGTGCATGTGTTCGGTGAGATAATTTTCGATGCCGATGTCCTTGATGCGCTGAAACTGGGTTTCCAACCAATCACAGCTTTCCTCGGTATCCTCCAGAATACCATCCAAAATTTCCTTACTGCCAAAGTCCTTTGTCTGGATGCAAAGAGCAATGTGCTTTTGCAATCGCGCCACGTGTTTTGTTTCTATCGCATACTGGTTATTCAATTGCTCCTCGCAGGTGTCTCCGACAAGAATGGTATCATACTTTGCCATATCGGGCACTCCCTCCAAATACAAGATGCGTTCAATCATTTTGTCGGCGTGCTTCATCTCGCCCATCGACTCTTCTCTCGAGTGGTTGGCCAATTTCTCGTAGCCCCAGTTATCCTGCATTTTATAATGAATATAATAAATATTGATCGCTGTCAGCTCCGCCATCAAAACATCATTGAGAGCTTCAATAACCTGTTTGTCCCCCTGCATAACAACCTCCTTCAGTTTAGAACCCTCATTGGTAATTTGGGTAATCGTCCCTTTAGTGACTCATCCTAACAGGATAGAGAATCCATACAAGTCCTTATTTTTTATATAGTTACTATTGATTTGCGAAATGAAATTCGCTATCAATTGCTACACATGCTTTCGCCATTTGGGGACTGACCCGCCTTGAGGAAGGCATTAAATCAAGGTGCTTTCGGGGCCGGAGATTGATACGGAAAACCAATCGAAAATCTATATCAATAAGCGGTCAGCGCCAGCGTGACGCTGGCTCCTCCGCGGAGGGCGAGTTTGCTCACGCCGCCAGCGTGACACTGGACCCGGTATTAACGTTCTATGAGTTTATGGCTAACGGATTCCCGCTACTCGTCATTGTGAGCAGAGCGAAGCAACCCAGAGACCCTGGATCTACCCCTTCGGGGCATGAAGGCAAGGGTGGAACATCACAGCTGCGCCGCTTGTAGCGGCTCGCGATGACGATCGTATTGTGCGGGGTCTATGGTTTTCAGGGCCTCGCGTAGCGTCAGGCCCAAGCTTCCTCCCCGCGCCAGCGTGACGCTGGACCCAATGTTGACGTGCGATAAATTTATATGGCTAACTGGATCTTCCATCGTGCGAAGTATTTTAAGGGCTCGTGAGCGTAGCGAACGTCAGCCCTCCTGCGCCAGCGTGACGCTGGACCCAATATTAACGTGCGATACATTATTGGCTTCAGGGCTCGTGAGCGTAGCGAACGTCAGCCCTCCTGCGTAGCAGGCTTTTCCTCCCGCGTAGCGGGTTCTTATTCACTGATTTCCCTTACCAGGCGGATCGTCGACAATGACAAACCCGGACCGCCCCTGGGGCTGGGATACGCTTTTCCCCGGATGAAATTGAAGGTCCATGCGTATTCTTCTTTATGGATCTCGCTCGACCAGAAACAACAACTGGTATATCCAAAAACCGGGTCCAGATGGACCTGGTTGACGGTCCAATAATATTTCCAAGGTATGCTCTTATTCACTTCGTACAGGGTCGCCAATTGTTTGCGGGTGGGCAATTTCCAATCATCGTATCCCCCGAAACGCTTTTCATTGATATCGGCAAGATAGGTCTGGGCCATCTGCCAGTTGAGCCATTTTTTCTCCTCCTGATAGGAATCCTGCTTCTTCCACATCAACCCTTCCTTCAGGTCGGTGACGGTTCCGTCATGGTTGTCCTGATACCTTGGATCATTGGACGGTTTCAATCCTTCCTTCTTGTCAGTCAAAGAAAGTATCTGGCCGCCGAAAATGGGATCTTTGTCTGCCGCGCTCATTTCGGCGCCCGCTGTGGACTCCAGGCAAAACAACAGCACACCCAAAAAAAAGGCCGGTTTAATGACACCCAAAAAATTAATTTTCATCTTCATGAACCGTTTCCCATCATTAAAAAAATATTCCAGGTTTTTGATTCGATGGTGACCTGGAATTCAATTCACGGCAAGATTCTTAATTATTCTTCTCGTGGCGCCCAATCCGGTTCCCATGAGAGGCAGATGCCGGCAGGCTCCCGGAACTGACCAGGCTCCTTCCCAATCACACCCCATTTGGATACAAAATTTAGATCCGGATCAAATTTTTGAATCCGCTGATTGATGGTATCGACGACAAATACATATCCATAAGGATCTTCAACCAGATCTACTGGACAATTAAATTGCCCGTCTCGTTTGCCGTTTTCTCCCACAACTCCCAGGCTTTCCCCTTCACGAGAAAATAATTGCAAACGATTCTGACTTTTTTCAGCAACTATAATGGTGCCATCCTGACGGACGAGGATTCCACTGGGAAAATTCAGCCTCCCCTGCTCAAACCCGTATTCACCAAATTTTGACAGAAACTGTCCGTCTTCGTTGAAAATTTGAATCCTTTGATTGTCCCGGTCGGCCACATAAATATTGCCCTCCCGGTCCAGGGCAATGCCGGAAGGAAACTTGAGAAATCCATCAAAATCACCGGCGAATCCAAAGCTAAGCAGGAATTCTCCGTCATCATCATAACGCTTGACACAGTGGTTGTGAGTGTCGACAACCAGAATGGTTCCAGTGGGTTCCGCTAAAATACATTCGGGCCAATAAAACTTCTCCTGTCCCCACCCTTCACTGCCGAATACATGGAGGAAATCGGCATCGGAATCAAATTTTTGAATCCGGTGGCACCCCGTATCCGCCACCCAGATATTGCCATTGGTATCAATGGTAACTGCGCTTGGCGTCTTGAATTCGCCGGGGCTGTAGGGTGGCCGCGTTCCTCCTGACCGGCCAAAGCTGAACAGGAATTTTCCATTACCATCAAACTTTTGTATTCTATCGTTTCCGGAATCAGCGATCCAGACGTATAACTGGGTATGGTCAACCTCAACCTTTTCCGGTTGCTCCTCGGGAAGGATTTCGCCATCCAAAACCGCAATAGCATCAGTGGGAATGGATTCCTCCTCCGATTTTGCTGGCTCTAAATTTTCTTCTTGCGATTCTTCCGACATAGGACTCCTTACTTGATATTTAACGCAATTTCCAGGTTGCGCGTGAGAGAAGCTTATATATCTTTCCCCACATTGCTGAACCCAATTGGAGAATCTTTGGATTTAGTGCACGGCAGGGGGCTTCTATGATAATAATTTACAACGAGATTGATTTTAAGCAACCTCAATTTGAAAGTCGAGGGATGACTCCCAAAATTTTTAACAGGAGGAATTGAAACTTTTGCAGATCGCTATCCCTTGGCGGGCGCAATGAGAAACCTTGCGCTTTTTTGCTTGAAGAGTAAAACCCTTTTGCCCCAAATACCTAAGGTCGAACAATAATCTATTTTAATCCTTAATCATGAAACCTTTGCAATCGAGAACCTGATACTCGAAATCACAGGCCTTTTGCAGTTCCATCAACCTTTCATTCCAATTGGTTTTGAAATTATCAAGGCTTTCTGATTTGGGTTTTTTCTTCATCAAACTTACTTCCCGGATTAAAGGTTTCACCAGGTTCCTATATATCAGCGACAATGTACTCCGCAGTTTCAAAATAACATCCTTCGTCACCAACTCCCTTGTCACTCCATCGACATTTTCCAGGAGCCGCAAAAAGGATTGAATGGTGTTCAGATTGCTCGCATAAGCTTCTGACAACTGATGGTCGAATTTTATACCACAATCAATGTGAGCGGGCATCAACCACATACTGCAATGGTGATCGAACTGGACCGACAGGGTGATGAGCTTTTGAAGATAATCGACTTCCCGAAGGTCTTCATCCTCATCTTCACCTTCTGCAAGTTCTTGGGCCGCTTTTTCTTTTTCTTTTTGGAGCTCTAACTTAATTTTTTCAAGCTCGCTCAAATCAGCGAGGGAATCGACATCTTTAATTTCCACACCAGCGGTTTCTTCCTTTTGTCCTTCTTGTCCTTCATCATTCTTTTTTTCCGTTTCCTGGTCGCTCAAGGGACAACCTCCTATAAAACACGAGTTGTTTAAAACTTCTAATTCAATACCTTGCAATCCATATTTTGGGAATGGGAGAAAGTATAGTCCTTCCCCTATGGGGTGTCAAGACATTCCAATTTTCAGCTTTTATCGTACCTTCCCTGACTTTGCAACCCATCAACATGGCGTTATCGGCAACCGGAAAAAACTCCCGGACCATGCTATGTGAACGACCCCGCAGCAAGCGGACGGGTTATCTGACAAAGATTTTTATTTAAAAGCCGTGGCAAGCCACAGAGTTTAAAACCCACTGGTGGGAATAAAAAGCGCGGATTGACAGGCCCTCCATGCAGGGTTATCCTCTACCGATAGAAATACTAACAAGTTCTGGATGCATTTGAAGGAATTTAACCATGAAATCGGCTCTGATTTTCCCGCCGCAATGGTTTCCCAGCCAGCCGTATCTGGCATTGCCTACATTAAAAGCTTTCCTGGAAACCAGGGGGCACGAGGTCGATCAATTCGATTTCAATATCGAAAGCTACGAGGTCTTTCTTTCACGAGACTATTTGACCCATTGTGTCGAGCTCATCCGCGCCCGCCTTGCCAAACCGGCTTACACCCCTGAGGACAAAGAAGCTCAATCGGTTTACCGGCAAATCCTTTCGGACCCGGATTACCTCGAAAACATTTTCTCAGAGGTCCGGGACGCGGTGGATGTTCTGCGTACCGAAGAACTGTTTTTCCAGTTTCCGCTCTACAAAAAGGCGTTCACCACCTTGAAAATCGCCATGAAACTGATTTCTTTCGCGCATCATCCCAGCAGAATCGATCTGGATT